>CANGCT010000027.1 GCA_947452415.1 Flavobacteriaceae bacterium | reverse complement strand
ATAAAATTGGGTTTTATATAATCATGATTTTTAGTTTGCTAACGTCTGGAGTAGCGCTTTTTGTAATGCAATACATTACAACGTTTGTTGGACTTTTCTTTTTTATGTTTTTACTGATGGCGGTTGCCGATATGTTTCGACCGGCAATGTTTGTTTCGCTGAATGTGTATGCCAAACCCGAAAACAGAACGCGTGCCTTGACTTTGGTGCGGTTAGCAATAAATCTTGGATTTGCTGCCGGACCTGCATTGGGTGGTTTAATCATTATGAATATTGGCTACAAAGGATTGTTTTGGGTGGATGGTGCTACGTGTATTATTGCAATTTTGATCTTTTGGATGAAGGTGCAAGAGAAGAAAGGACCGCTTATTTCGAAGGAAGAAAAACTAAGTTTAGAAGCCGACAGGGAATCCGTTTTTAAAGACCGTCCGTTTTGGATATTTTTAATCAGTTGTGTGATTTCGGGTGTGTTGTTTTTTCAACTTTTTACTACATTACCTTTATACCATAGGGAACAATTTGACATGACGGAGTTACAAACGGGGCTACTCTTAACGATGAATGGGATTATGATTTTCTTTCTTGAAATGCCCATTGTGGGTTATGTGGAACGTAACAAAACGGATAAAGTAAAAATGGTAACCATTGGGTGTTTGCTTATGGCTGTTAGTATGTTTTTGCTTTTATTCAATACTTGGGTAGGAATTTTGGTGGTAATGATGGTGTTTATGACGTTTGCAGAAATGTTTGTCTTTCCGTTTTCTAATTCTTTTGCGATGAGCAGAGCACCCAAAGGTCACGAAGGAAGATACATGGCGATATTTACCATGAGTTACAGCATGGCACATATTTTAAGTGCTAAAATGGGCATGGGAATTATTGACCACTGGGGATATCAAGCCAATTGGGCTTTTATGGGAACTTTGGGGATGCTGGCTTTTATACTTGGAATTTGGACGATGAAGTTGGTGGAGAAGGAGAAAATAGATAAAAGAAAATAGATTAAAGATACGCTCTTTTTATTTCTTGAAAAGATTTATTTGTGGTGATTAATTGTTCGATAATTTCTTTTCGAAGCACTTTTATGGATGCTTCTTTTAGATGTTTGGTCCAAGCGGATTCTTCTAACAAGGTTCTTATTTGCTTGAGGAGTTTTGTGGTTTCTGTAGATGTTCGCAACACTTTATCTATAGAGTATTTTTCGTTTTTAAAATGATTGAAATGTGCCGATTGGGAACTATAATCTACTTCAATAAAATAAAGTTTTTCAAAATCATTATCGGGATAAAAATCGCTCCAATTGGCAAAGCCCAGTTTTGTTCTATTGGTATTTGTCACTTCGACTGCGCTCAGTGAGACACTCTTGGAATTTGGAATTTTACTGTTGGAATTTCTATTTAACCGCCACTTACAATTGGCAGCCCTTCCCCAATGGTTGGAATAGCGATACACGCCCTCTTCTACAAAGTAATAACTACTCCCCGATTTACTTTTGTAATGCAACTTCAAATCTTTTAAAACATCTAAAGCAACTTCCTGAAAAATACAGAAAGTATGTTTGTGAAAATTAGTCTTGTTGTAGATTTTTGGTGGCATTTAATTAATTTGAATTTTGCAAAAGTAGTATAATTTAAGTTAAAGATTAAGTCTCCTTTATTGAGTTTTAAATATAGATTTTTCTTTCAAAAACAATATCAAACGTTAAATTTAGTTAAATAACTATAAAAATAGTTGTGTGACTAAAAATATAGTTATACGTTTGTTTGATAGTAATGAATTTAAAGTCAAACCCATGCAAAAGTTAACCAATAAAGAAGAAGAAATAATGCATATTTTATGGAAGTTAAAAAAAGCTTTTGTAAAAGATGTGATGGCCGAAATAACGGAAGAGCAACCACATTATAATACACTTTCCACCATCGTCAGAAACCTAGAAGAAAAAGGCTATGTTGGTCATAATGCTTATGGAAATACCCACCAATATTTCCCAATTATAGCATTAGAAGATTATCGAAATACCTTCATGAATACCGCTATTGAAAATTACTTTAATAATTCTTATAAAAATATGGTTTCCTTTTTTGCAGAAGAAGATAAAATTTCGGCTAAGGAATTACGGGAGATTTTGGAGATTATCGAAAACAGAAAATAAGGATATAAATTCTATAATTATGCAAGAATTAATTATTTATCTTTTAAAAGCAAGCGGCTTGCTAGTTGCATTCTTTTTGGCGTATCATTTATTGTTGCGCAAAGAAACTTTTTTTATAAGCAATCGTTGGTTTTTACTATTCGGATTGATTGCTTCTGCCCTTTTGCCCTTGCTGTTTTTCAAGAAAATAGTTTATGTAGAACGCCCTAAAATTTCAATAGAAGATTTAATTGCAATGTCCAATAATCCGAAAGTATTACCAATTAATACTATTACACCTACAATAGAAACTATCGATTGGCTTCAAGTTTTTGTATTTGGATATGGTATTGTGGCTTTACTACTTTTAGTTAGAGTAATTGTCAATATTTATTCCATCAGCAGATTATTGAAAAATAAAGTGGTTCAAAAAGAAAATAACTTTTCTTTAATTGATTTAAAGGAAGACATCGCTCCGTTTTCATTTTTCAATTTCATTGTTTTTAATTCGAGTTTGTATTCTCCAAATGAATTAGATAGTATCTTATTACATGAAAAAGTGCATAGCCGTCAGAAGCATTCATTAGATGTTTTAGTAGTACATTTATTTACAATAGTTTTTTGGATAAACCCAATAGTATGGTTATACAAAAAAGCGGTTATTCAAAATTTAGAATTCATTGCTGATAGCAAAGCAATCCTACATATAGAAGATAAAAAAGCCTATCAAAAAGCGCTTTTAAAGGTAGTTTCTCATCAAAACTGCTTACCAATTACTAATCATTTTTATCAATCATTAATCAAAAAACGAATCGTTATGTTAAACAAAAATCAATCCCACAAAAGAAGTTCTTGGAAATACGCAGTAGTAATTCCGGCATTAATCGCCTTTGTATTTTTATTTCAAATAAAAGTAGTGGCACAAGAGAAAGTGAGTATTCCAACAAACAAAGTTGCAGAGGCTATACCTGTTGGTTGGGTCACTGATAAAAATGCAACGGAAAAAGAAATGAAAGAAGATTCAAAATCACTAAAAGAAATCTATAACATTGACTACAAATTTTCAAATGTAAAAAGAAATAATAATGGCGAAATAATTGCTATTAAAATAGCATTCAACGACAACAACGGTAGTAAAGGCGAAGTTGAATTTACTGATAATAATCCTATTAAACCTATATATTTTAGTGTAAAAAAAGATAAAAGTGGAAAAGGAGAAATAGGCTTTTATGATTATGGTTCTAAATTTAAAGATAATAGTTCAGATGAATTAAAAACTATTACCAAAATAATTAAAAATGACACTGTAGTATGGATAAATGGTAAAGTTAATGAAAAAGAATTTTCTACAAATTCTAAACAAGATGAATCATTCAAAGAATCAATACCTGAAAATAGTGTGATTTTTATTGATAGTAAAAAATCGACAAAAAAAGAACTTGAAGATTTGAAATCTGATGAAATTGAAACTATGTATGTTAACAAAGAAAATAACAATTCAACAATTAGAATAATAACAAAAAAAGGGTTAAAAGCAATTGATGACGATACAGAAATAATTTTAAACGATAAAGTAATTTCAAAAAAAGAAATGGATAATATTGATAATTCAACCATTGAAACAGTTTCTGTTACAAACAATAATGGTAAAAAGAAAATTATCAAAATAGTATCTAAAGAAAATCTCAACATTAATGATTCAAAAAATGATATTGAACAATCTATACTTGACTCTGAACAAGCAATAAAAGATGCCAATCAAGCCACATTAGATTCAGAACAAGCGAGAAAAGATGCTATCCAAGCGAGAAAAGATGCTATCCAAGCAAGGAAAGATGCAGTTCAAGCAAGAAAAGATGCGGAACAAGCAAAACTCGATTTAAAGAATAAAAAGTAATTTTAAAACTAAAAGATTGTATATAAATACAATCTTTTTATGTTATTAATAAAAAGTTAATTACGTTAAAAATTTGCAAAACTGTTTTCTACAAAAAAAATCTCTTTTTAATTTTGTTTGGAAATTAAAAATTACATAAACCCTAAATTTAATTTGTTATGTTACAAAATAAAAAATCTTGGAACTATTCGTTTCTATTAGCATTTTTGATGCCTATTTTTTCTTTTGCGCAAAGCGATACGTTTGCGTTAACCGATAACAATATTCATAAAGATGACATTGTCATGACTTGGAAGAAAAACACTCCCGAGCAGGAAATGAAAGATGATTGTAAAGCCTTGGCAGAAAAAGGAATTACTATTAAGTATTCGGAGGTAAAACGAAATAACAAAGAGGAAATAACGGGAATTCGTGTGGAATATTCGGATAGAAAAGGTAACAAAGGAAATTTGGAATACGACAACCAAAAACCTATTGGAACCATTACTTTTTATAAAAATGGTGAGGAAGTTGGTTTTGGTGAGCCTAAAAATTCTAATGGAATTGCCAGCAATGATTTCATGAATGGTTTTTCCAATCCGCAAGAATTGCTAAAACAATTTCAGTTAGGAAACGATAAAAATAATTCGCAGTCGTTTAGTTTTAGTTTCCCTAAAGATGGGGAGAGTTTTGGACAATCGAAATCGAAAATTCAAATTCAAAAAGACGGCAAAAAACCTTTGGTTATTGAAGATGGAAAAGTAATAGAGGGTGGTGAGGATTATTCTCCTGAAGAATTAGATAAAATAAAAAATGAAAATAAAGTTGAGCATTTTGGCTTTTCTAACGAAGATGGAAAATCTAACGAGTACGACTTTAGAAACCAGGAAGGATTGGACAATTTCAAAAAAGAAATGAATAAATTACTTCCAAATTCTAAATCAGAAATGGATTCTACCAAAGAAGAAATGTTGAAAGCCAAAGAAGAAATGATTAAGGCCAAAGACGAATTGGAAAAAGCACGAAAAGAATTAGAAAAATCGAAGGTAAAAGTGAAAACACAAAAAGCCTAGATAAAATATTTCAAAAAATTAAACCGAAAATTCGCAAATTTATTCACTGAGGTAGTGTTTTAATTTGCGAATTTTTGGTTATTTATTTAAAAGAGAATATAATTATTTCCCGTTTTTGTCTACTACAATTCTAGTGTCGCGATTGGCTAATTCCCAAGCGATAGAGAAACCCAGTTGTGCTCTTTTTGTTAAAGCATCAAACTCTATTTTATCCAATTCATCAGTTGCTTGGTGGTAGTCGGCATGAACTCCGTTAAATAAAAACACAACCGGAATTCCGTGTTTTGCAAAATTATAATGATCGGAACGGTAATAAAAACGGTTAGGATCCTTACGGTCGTTAAATTTATAATCTAAATTAAGATGGATATATTTAGTATTTACCGCTTCGCAAATATTGAATAAATCAGTTGATAAATAATCCGAACCTATTAAATAAATATAATTATTACTGTCTTTATGTAAGTCGTCTCTTCTGCCTACCATGTCAATATTCACATCTGCAACAGTATTAGCAATAGGAAATAATGGGTTTTCAGAATAATACTCTGAGCCATACAAACCATGTTCCTCTCCTGTCATGTGCAAAATTAATATAGAACGTTTTGGTCCGTGACCTTCTTTTTTGGCTTTTTCAAATGCTTGAGCAATTTCCAATAAAGAAACTGTTCCAGAACCATCATCATCAGCTCCATTATAAACTTCTCCGTTTTTCATACCTACATGGTCGTAGTGAGCAGAAACTACTACAATTTCGTTTGGTTTTTCTGAACCTTCAATAAACGCCCAAATATTAGATGAATCCGGAAGATTTTCACCTGAATCTTTGTTCATAAATGCCGCTGGAACCTTTTGATAGTAGCTATCGGCTCCTTTTGGAAAAGGAATTCCGTATTTTTTATATTGTTCCACTAAATAGCGTCCAGCCTTTTTTTGGCCTTCACTACCTGTATCTCTGCCTTCCATAGAATCGGCAGCAATAATACTTAAATGGACTTTCAATTCGGGAGAAGTTATAGAGTTTATATAACTTATTTCATCGGTTAATTTAATTGGACTTGCTGTGGTATTTTTAGTTCCTGAACAAGAAGCAAGTAATAGGGCTAAAATTCCTAAAGAGGTGAATTTTTTCATTTATATTGAATTAGTAAGGGTAGTAATGAATTTGATTTTGTAAATTTATTAAAAAAAAATATTACTACTTTTGTTTATCTAGATTAGTTTTATTTTAATTTAAAAAAATATAATGCAATCCAAAGCAAGCACTCCAGAAGAATACATAAACGAGCTTCCAGAAGACAGAAAAATTGTTATTCAAAAACTTCGAGAAGTAGTGTTACAAAATTTACCCAAAGGCTTTAAAGAAGTAATTTCTTATGGAATGTTGGGATATGTAGTTCCTCATGAAATTTACCCAGATGGTTACCATTGCACTCCTAAGTTGCCTTTGCCTTTTTTTAATATCGCTTCGCAAAAAAACTCTGTAAATATCTACCATTTGGTAATTTATGCAAACAAAGGTATTCACGATTGGTTTGTGTTCGAATATCCTAAACATAGTAAATACAAACTAGATATGGGCAAAGGCTGTATCCGATTTAAAAAACTAGATGCTATTCCGTATGAATTAATTGGGGAATTAATCTCAAAAGTTTCCGTAAAAGAATGGATTGAAATGTATGAAAACACGATTAAAAACAAGTAATAAAACAATTACTAAATTAAATATATAGAAGTGTTTTTGAAGAAAAACTAATTGAAGGATTGACTTTGGTTTTAACTTTACACCAATTTGAAGCAGGAGATACGGTCATTGATTTTGGAAATACAATAAATCAAATGCCTTTTAGGTCGGTTGGGTAAATATACTAGTTGTCGCACTTATATTTATAATAATAGTTTAAAAAAAAACTACCATAATAAATTGATAATCTTTATTTTACGAATGTAAAAATACTTATCAAATTGCTTAATTGATAAAGCAAAAATTAATCCTTTTCATAAATTAATAGTACACATTCATAAATCGCTATCGATTTGCACAGTTCTATCTTTATAATTTCTAGGATACTCAAGGTTTTAAAGACCGAAAGAAACTTACAATTTATATCCTTATCAATTAGAAAGTAAGCCTATTTCAATAAAATTTAGTTATTATATTCTTTTTTTTAATTATGATAAATTTAGCAACACAATTATAATATTTTTTTTACATTTGAATATTAAATAACAAAAACAATAATTTAAAACAATAAACAATGAAAAAAGTAATTTCAGTTATGGCGGTTGCAGCTTTCTTATTTGCTGCTAATGTTAATGCTCAAGAGCAACAACCAAAAAAAGAATGTAGCAAAAAAGAAATGAAATCTTGTGATAAAGATAAAAAAGGTGGATGTTGCGCTGGAAAAAAAGCTGCAGAAAAAAAATCTTAATTAAAGATTTATATCAATTCTAAGTGCTTGAGTAATTAAGCACTTTTTTTTGTGTTAATCCTAAATAAAATGGGGAGTTTTGACTATTTTTGTATTTACTAATTCTAAACTGTCAATCACAAATACGAAGGGTGATTACAATTCTATTCATAATTCAATACCATGTCAATATCCCAAAACCTGCTCCAAATAAAATCCCAACTTCCAAATCACGTAACCTTAGTTGCTGTTTCTAAAACCAAACCCGTTGCCGATTTAATGGAAGCATACAACGCTAGTCAAAGAATTTTTGGAGAAAACAAAATCCAAGAAATGACAGAAAAATGGGAACAAATGCCCAAAGACATTCAATGGCACATGATTGGGCATGTTCAAACAAACAAAGTCAAATTCATGGCAGAATTCGTTAGTTTGATTCATGGCGTAGATAGTTTGAAATTACTACAAGAAATCAACAAGCAAGCACTAAAACATAATCGTATAATTGATTGTTTGCTGCAGATTTATATTGCCAATGAAGAAACAAAATTTGGTTTAGATGAAAAAGAATTGGTAGAATTAGTATCTTCCAATGAATTCAAAGAATTACAAAACATACGAATTGTTGGCTTAATGGGAATGGCAACTTTTACCGATAATCAGAAACAAATCAAAGAAGAATTTCAACATTTGAAAGAAATTTTTGACAACTCGAATAAACTTGAAACCTTAAACCTGAAACTTGAAACTCTTTCTATGGGAATGTCGGGCGATTATAAACTCGCAACGGAATGCGGAAGCACTATGGTTCGGATAGGAAGTAGTATCTTTGGAGTTAGATAGTCAAAATTCAATTGCAAAATTCAATGTCAATGTCAATTGCAAAATTCAATGTCAATGTCAATTGCAAAATTCAATGTCAATGTCAATTGCAAAATTCAATTCAAATAAAAAATGGATACAAACAATATTTTTAATGAAAAAATATTCAATTTTGAAGATAGATTAGTTCGATTTGCTGGAGAATGTATTTTCTTTACAAGAAGTTTAAATAAAACATACGAAAATGAATATTATAAAAATCAATTAATAAGATCCTCTGGAAGTTCTTCCCTAAATTTTGGAGAAGCACAAGGAACAATAAGTGATAAAGATTTTATTTTTAAAGTTGGAATATCGGTTAAAGAATTAAAGGAATCTCGAAATTCATTAAAAATATTAAACTATATAAAAGAAGGTGAAGAAATTACAAGAACTTTGCTTTTAAAAGAGGTGGAAGAATTAATAGCAATTGCTTCCAAAATGATAATTAACAAAAAGTAATTCAATGACAATAGCAATATCAAAAATCAAAATTCAATTTTTAACACTTCTATAATTGATCTTGATTTTTGATATTGACATTGATTTTTGATATTGATTTTTGACATTGATATTGAAAATGTACGCAATAATAGACATAGAAACTACCGGAGGGCAATTCAACGAAGAAGGAATTACCGAAATCGCTATCTACAAATTTGATGGTAACGAAGTCGTGGACCAATTCATCAGTTTGGTAAACCCCGAGAAACCCATTCAACCCTTTGTGGTGAAATTAACGGGTATCAATAATGCTATGTTGCGTTCGGCTCCAAAGTTTTTTGAGGTTGCAAAACGAATTGTCGAAATTACCGAAGGCTGTATCCTTGTGGCACACAATACTTCTTTTGATTATCGAATATTGCGATGCGAATTCAATCGTTTAGGATATGATTTTGTAAAACCAACACTTTGCACAGTAGAATTATCTAAAAAATTAATACCAGAACAGCCATCCTATAGTTTAGGAAAATTAGTTAGAGCACTCGGAATCCCAATGTCCGATAGGCATCGAGCCAGTGGCGATGCACTTGCAACAGTAAAATTATTTCAAATGCTTTTAGCAAAAGATACTGAGAAAGAAATTTTAATTAGCTTAATAAAAGCCGAAATAAAAAGCGGTCTTTCTCCTAAATTATTAGATATAATAGAAAGTCTTCCTAGCAAAACCGGAATTTATTACATCCATAATGAAAATGGCGAATTAATATATATCGGAAAAAGCAAAAACATTAAGAAAAGAGTCAACCAGCATTTCACAGGTAAAAATAGCAAAAGTAAAAAGTTACAAGTACAGGTTTTCACCGTTACTTACGAAGAAACTGGTAGCGAATTAGTAGCCCTTTTAAAGGAAAGCGAAGAAATAAAAATCAACAAACCCATTCACAATCGGGCGCAACGAAAAAGCATTTTTCAATGGGCGTTGTATGAAGTGCTAGATGACAATGGTTATCTAAACTTAAAACTCCTTAAAGCTGATGGCCGAAAGAAAGAAATAACTTCCTACACCACCGCTCAAGAAGGAAAAAATGCACTGTTCCGCATTACTGAAAAATACAATTTGTGCCAAAAATTAAACGGATTATATGAAACCCAAAACGGCTGTTTTCAGCATAAAATAAACGAATGCAACGGCGCTTGTTTGGGCAAAGAAACTCCCGAAGTTTACAACCAAAGAGTGGAAGAATTTCTTACCGAAATGGCATTTGAAAACAACAACATGATTGTCGTAGATCGAGGCAGAAAAGTAAGTGAACGAAGCGCCATTTTAATTGAAAACGGCATTTATAAAGGCTATTGTTTTTATGATTTAAATTACCAAATCACCAATGTCGACGTATTGAAAAACATACTAATCCCTATGCAAAATAACCGCGATACTCGAACAATCATTCAAAGTTATTTGAGAAAAAATAAAGTAATGAAAATTATAAAGTTTTAATTTTTTTAAGGAGCTATTTCCTGCTATCCGTTACAATCTTTTCTTTTTTTAAAGAAAAAAAAGAAAAGGATTTCCACTGCTATCAGGGCTAAACCTACCAATCATTAGGCATTTTTTGAAATGCTTTAGATAAAACAAACTGAAGTTTTGAAAAAAAACATTTTAATAACCATCATCGGGCCAACCGCCATCGGAAAAACTTCCCTCAGTATTGCATTAGCACAACATTTTGGATGCGATATAATTTCCTGTGATAGTCGGCAGTTTTTTAAGGAAATGAAAATTGGCACCGCAGTTCCAACAGCTGCTGAATTGACCGGAGCCCCCCATCATTTTATTCAAAATAAATCCATCTTTGAAAACTATACCGTTGGCGATTTCGAGAAAGAAGCCATTACCAAATTAGACGAATTATTCTTAAAAAATAATGTTCAAATAATGGTTGGTGGTTCAGGCTTGTATGTGGATGCAGTATTAAAAGGATTGGATTCTTTTCCAGATATTGCTCCAGAAATTCGGGATGCAGTACGAACCACCTTTGAAGAAAAAGGATTGGATTACCTTCAAAACACATTAAAAGAATTGGATGCTACCTATTATGAATCGTTGTTGCAAAACAATCCGCAGACACTTCAAAATCCAAATCGAATGATGCGTTTTGTAGAAGTTTGTTTAGGAACAGGAAAACCGTATTCTTCCTTTATTAATAAAAAAGAAAACAAGCGCAACTTCACTCCTATTGTAATTGGCTTAGAAGCCAATCGCGAAATAATGTACAGCAGAATCAACCAAAGAGTCGATATAATGCTTAACGAAGGACAACTGCAAGAAGCCGAAAGATTGTTCCCAAACAAAGACTTAAATGCCTTGCAAACGGTTGGTTATAGAGAATTATTTGATTATTTTGAAGGAAAAATCACTTTAGATTTTGCCATTGAAGAAATCAAGAAAAACACTAGACGCTTTTCTAAAAGACAATTAACTTGGTTTAAACGAACCGAAAACGCAATTTGGTTTGATTATTTAACCAATAGAAAAGAGATAATTGATAATCTACAATTGATAATTCATAATTGATAATTCATAATTGATAATTCGTAATTCATAATTTAAAATGCCAATAGCGCCTAACTTCACTTCGATACTAACTAAAGATTGGGAAATTAACTTTTTGCAATGCTATCCTAACGGGTATATAAAATATACCGAGTTGTGCAATCTTTTTCAGTTGACTGCTGCAACGCATTCGGAAATTGGAGGAATCAGTTTTAGTGACATGCAAGAATACAATCAGGCATGGGTGCTGAGCAAAATGCGAGTGGAAATTCATCGTTTACCAAAATGGAAAGATACAGTAACCGTAAAAACTTGGATTCATTCGTTAGAGAATTCGCGTTCCACTCGTTGTTTAGAATTGTATATTGGTGATGAAAAAATAGTGGGTTGCGAAACCTTTTGGGCAGTATTTAATACTACTACTCGAAGACCCGAGGCTTTGGCTTTACCGCACGGGCATTTTGAAAAATACCCAGATAAAATTGCCATTGAAAAGCCTTTTTCTAAAATAAATATTGCTCAAGAATTGGATTTAGTGAACCAAAGAGTGGTGCAATTATCCGACTTGGATATTGTAAATCATGCCAATAGTGTGAAATATTTAGAATGGTGCTTGGATTGCATGGAGTCAAAACTGCTTTTAAACCGAAGTTTGAAGAGTTTTGAAATGAATTACTTGAAAGAAGTATCGCATTTGGATGCTATAGAAATTCAAATGAATTCTAATCTTTTTACGATTGTGAAGGAAGGAAAAACTTGTTTTGCATTGGAACTTGAATTTTAAAAATTTAGTTCTTCTTTATTCTACACCCCTAGCCCAGATAGAAATGGAAAGCTTTGCGCAGAAAAAATCTATTTTTTCTTGCCTAAAAACTGCGACCAAAGGAGCACGTTTTTTGGTATAGAAAAAAAGATTTTTTACAAGCAAACTTGGAATGGATAGCTGGAATAGCTTTTGAAAAATTTAATCAAAAAAAAACTCCAATTTTCTTGGAGTTTTAATGTCTTATTTTTTAACGACTAATCTAAATCCTTCGCCGTGAATGTTTAGTATTTCTACGTTTGGATCTTCTTTTAGGTATTTACGTAATTTGGCAATATACACGTCCATACTTCTGGAAGTGAAGTAATTATCGTCTCTCCAGATTTTAGTAAGCGCTAATTCTCTTGGCATTAAATCTTCTACATAAACAGCTAACATTTTAAGCAATTCGTTTTCTTTAGGAGATAATTTAATTGGCTCATTACCAGGAAAATTAAGAAAACGCAATTTAGAATTCAAATGGAATTTACCAATTTGGAATTCGAATTGTACATTTTCCGGTTTAACTTCAGAAGATTTACGTTGCATAATGGCTTTGATTTTCATCAATAAAACTTCCGAATCGAATGGTTTATTAAGGTAATCATCGGCGCCAACTTTGTAGCCTTTAAGCACATCTTCTTTCATGGTTTTAGCCGTTAGGAAAACAATAGGCACTTCTTTATTTTTCTCGCGAATTTCTTTGGCTAGAGTATAACCATCTTTATAAGGCATCATGACATCTAGAATACACAAATCGTAGGTGTCTTTTTTGAACTTCTCAAAACCTTCCATACCATTTTTAGCTAAGGTAACGTCGAAGTCGTTTAGCATAAGGTAATCTTTAAGAATCGCACCAAAGTTTTGGTCGTCTTCTACTAATAGTATTTTTTTGTTTTCTGTTTCCATAATATTTAATTTATCAATGGTATTTTTATAATGAATGTGCTTCCTTTTCCTTTTTCGCTTTCAACGAAAATTTGACAGTTATGGTCTTCTACGATTCTCTTTACATAGGCTAAACCTAGTCCGTGGCCTTTTACATTATGTAAATCTCCAGTGTGCTCGCGATAGAATTTTTCAAAAATTCTTTTTTGCGCTGCTTTGGTCATTCCTGCTCCTTGATCTTTAATTTTAATGAGAATAAAATCGTTTACATTCTCGGTGTATACATCAATAACTGGATTTTCGGGCGAATATTTAATTGCGTTGTCTAAAACATTAACTAAAACATTGGTAAAATGCACATCATTTAATAATACGGAAGTTCTATTGGCATTGAAATGCGTGGTTATTTTACCTTGTCGGTCTTCAATAATTAAATGTACGTGTTCTATTGCATCTTCTAATACTTGCTGCACGTCTTGAGATTCTTTGGCAATATCCAACTCTTTTTTTTCTAGTTTGGATATTCTAAGAACGTTCTCTACCTGGGCGTGCATTCGTTTATTTTCATCACGAATCATTTGCAAATACCGCAATACTTTTTCTTTGTCATCGATTACTTTTGGGTTTTTTATGGCATCTAGGGCTAGGTTGATAGTAGCAATAGGTGTTTTGAACTCATGGGTCATATTGTTAATGAAATCGCTTTTTATTTCCGAAATCTGACGTTGTTTTATTAATTGGTGCAAAGCATTTGCATAAGCAATAATAATAATCAATGTAAAAATGATGGACAGTAATGTAATTCCTAGAATTTCTGAAAACAAAAACTTCTTTTTTTGCGGAAAAGTAACCAATAACATATATTTATTATTTCCATCATTATCTATAAAAACTGGAATGGAATAACTGGAATATTTATCATACGAAAAATGTTCTGATTTTATTTTGGTTGCCAATCCATTGCTATAGATGTCAAATTCAAATGGGGTTTTAACTCCATATTCTATTAATTCATTTTCAAGCAACTTTTGAAGCATTTCTTTGGATACTCGATCTTGAATTGAATAGTTAGCCGCAATATCTTTGTAGGCAATTTCAAATTGAGCACTTTCAAGAATGTCTAAACTTCCTGATTTTTCAGTAGTTACATCAGGGCTAATTTTATTTTGAAGTCCCGAATTATCCAAAGAGTTATTGTTGAAAATCTCTGTTTTTCGTTTTGCAGAATAATTTTTAATTTTTAAACTGTCTGTTTTTTTATCAAAGAACGTTGAAAAAATATCGTAATCTTCGGATATAATACTATTGGAATAGATTATTGTTTCATTGGTTTTAGCATTCCGTTGGTAGTAGCCATATTCTAACAAATCATTTTTTAGAGGTGCTTTACCGATACTATCTTTTAGTTTTTTGTATTTGTTATAGAAAGTGTATTCCTCTTGTTTTTGCAACTTTTGAGAAACATTTCCTAAAACTTGTTTTACATGAAACCGAAATTGCTCTTCGTTATTTTCTAAAGATGTATTGAACCAATAAACTTGTACAAAAATTATCCCTAATAGAGACAAACTCATTAACAAGACCAATAACCTAAAAACAAACTTATTCATTATTCAAATTTAATATTTTAACACTTATTCTGTTAATACATTAACCAAACATTAACATTGTGTACTGATTTTACTTTTCTTTCAATAAATCAAGTATAGTATTCATTTGGATTTTGGTCTGTTCAAAATCTTCATTATTAATTACATATTGGCTTTTTGCAATTCGTTCTGCATCTGTAATTTGGTTATTAATACGTTGAAGAACTTTTTCTCGTGTGGTAGTATCTCTTTTTAAAACTCTGTCAATTCTAGTTTCCAAAGGAGCGGTGATTGTAATAATTGCATCGCAATCTTTATAACTTCCACTTTCAAAAAGTATTGCTGCTTCCTTAACAAGATACGGAAAATTTTTGTTATTTACAACCCATTGATCAAAATGTTTTTTAACTGCAGGGTGAACTATTGCATTTAGTTGCTTTAATTTTTCTGGATTATTGAACACTATAGAAGACAATTTATCTCGATTTATAGTGTCATTATCTCCTAAAATTTCGTCCCCAAAAGCAGTAACGATTTGACTTATTATTTCTGGAAATGCCATTACTTTCTTAGCTTCTGTATCGGAAATGTACACTGGAACACCCTTGTTATGGAAATAATTAGCTACTGTAGTTTTTCCGCTACCTATACCGCCTGTTAAGCCTATTATCTTTGGTTTTATAGATTTTTTTTCTGCTTGATCAACAATAGAATCTGGTTGCGAAATCGTTGGGGTTATTTCTTTAATTTCTGGAATAGCATTAGAACTAATTGCAATTTCAGCATTGGAATTAATTTTAAAAAATAATTCAGGGAAAGCGATTTGAGGTTGTTGTTTGAGAAAATTTATTTTAAAAAAAGACTCCAAAAATCCAAAACCGTAACCGAAAAATTGTTTCCAAACTGCTACTATAGATAACAATCCTATAAATGGACTTCTGTTTTGAATACTAGAAACAATAAAAATAAAAACAAAATATATAAAATATAATTTTAAAGCCCAATCAAACAATGTAAAAAGCAACACGAAAGACACAATAAATCCTGTTACAAATAAAGAAGGAAACCAATAAGTTATTTTACTATATTCGGGATACCATGAATTTAAAATTGGTCTTGCTTTTCCGAATTTAGACACTTGAATACTAAATTTATCCCAATCAATTCTTCTTTTATGGTAAACATAAGCGGCAGTTAGCAATCGGGTTTGAAATCCTAATTTCCATAATCGAATGGATAAATCGGGGTCTTCACCAGGATGTATATTTCCGAAACCTTTAGAGACTAAGAATGCTTTTTTTGAAATTCCCATATTGAAACTTCTTGGTTGGAATTTATTTAACTTTTCGGATCCCCCTCTAATTCCTCCAGTTGTTAAAAATGAAGTCATAGTAAAATTAATAGCTTTTTGAATATTAGAAAAAGATTTCAAAGCTTTATCTGGCCCTCCAAAACAATCAACATAATTGGATTTTAGTTCATTTTCTACTTCGTTTAAATACTGCTTTGGAATAATACAATCGGAATCGAAAATAATAAAATAATCTCCTTTGGCTTTTTGCATACCAAAATTTCTTGAATCACCAGGGCCAGAATTAGCCTTGAAATAATACGATATATTTAAGGTGCTTGAATATTTCAAAACCACTTCTTCACAAGTAATAGTAGAACCATCTTCTACAATTACAACTTCATACGCTCCTATATAAGCAGTTAAGAGTAAACTTTCTAATAGTTCGTTTATTTCGTCGGGTCTGTTATAGACTGGAATAATAATAGAAAAATACATTAGTGAAAAATTTTAACAAATATACTCTTTCTAAAAAAGAAAAGTCCTGCCGAAGCAGGACTTTTAAAAAAAATAAATATTTATTTCTTATTCTTTAATTACTTTGATAGTTTTAACTTGATCTTCTGAAGTTACTTTTACTAAGTAGGTTCCTGAAGAAAGTTGTGACATATCTATTTGGCCTTGATTTTCATTCATAGTTTTAACCATCATCTCTTGTCCTAGTAAATTAATAACTTGAACTTTAGAAATATTTTGAGCGTTAGAGATATTTAAAACATCTTTCACAGGATTTGGATAGAAAGTAAAACTTGAATTATCAAAAGTTGGGTTTGCTAAATTTGTAGTAACATCCAAAACAAAAACGTCTTCAGGATTATCAGTTGATGAGCTGTAGTCGCCAATATTTACATAGTACATTGTTCCGACTACAGAAGCAGAAATAGTATAAGTCTCTAAATCACCTGAGAAACCAACATCAACAGTACCTTCACAAATTAAAGCATCACAAGAGCCAGAATAAACGCCTAATTGAGGGTCAAATGAGGTTCCTGTAGGTGTTGCTGTAATGGTAATATCAGAACCATTCCCCATAAAACTATACCAAAGACCATCATTCATACCATTTGTACATGTTGTAATAAAACCTAAATTATTAGTTGCTGTAGAAGCATCATCTTGAGTATAACTATAAGGTAATGAATCTATTATAGTTGCATTAACACAATCATCGTTAGCAGGAGGTACAGGAGGCGTAGAACAAGTAACTGCTAAATCAAAAATTACTTCAGGGTCCCCATTAATCCAACTTCCTATGTGAGTATAATATATTTTTCCTAGTGTAGATACGAATGAAACAGTTACAGTAGTCGATGAAGAACCAGAACTTGCTAAACAAGAACCTGCTGTAAATCCAGAACAAGTACCATCTGTACTTTCATATACTTCAACTTGTGGACCTTCTCCATTTGTTGAAGTTGCAGTTAGGGTAATATATTGACCATCTCCTACATAAGAATACCATATATCATCACCAATAGTTCCAACACATGAAGTAGATGATCCGCCAGTAGCTCCAGCAGTAGTCTCTCCTATTAAAGTGTCTCCGCAATTAATTATAGTTGCATTAGAACAATCATCATTTGCTGGTATAATTGCTAATGTTTTAAAACTTACCATAGAACTCCAATCAGAAGAATCTGAACTACTGCAAATAGAACGAACCCAAACATAATAATCCGTAAATGAAGTAAGTCCTAATAAATTAAAAGTTGCAATTCCAGAACCAACAGAGCCAGTCGCAATGTCAGTAGTTAGTGGTGCTGTATTTGATGTTGATAAATAATATTCATAACCGTTTGCTGGATTTGAGCTAGATGGTGTCCATGTTAGTGTTGCATCACTAGTAGTAACAGAAGAAATTGTTAAACCAGTAGGTTCAATACAAGAAGGAGCAGCTGAAACAGAAACGTCGTCCAAATATAATTGCCACATATTGGTAGTAGTACTATGAAATGCTATATAAACTGTTAGACCAGCATAAGCAGTTAAATCATATCTATATTTTTCCCAAATTGTTGACGGACTAACAGCACTTGCAATTGTAGTTGTAAAAGCAGCAGCTGTGTTGTCAGTAGTTGATATTAAAATATCAAACGGTTCAGGAAAAGTAGTTGATCTATTTTTTGCCCAAAGAGTTAAAAAATCAGAAACGCCAGCAGTTACTATAAACTGAGGTGTAATTAAATAATCATCGTGTGCTGCAGTAGCATTATAATAAATACGTGCTACATTAGTTCCACTATTAGCGGTGCCAGTTCCTGGTGTAGAAATTGTCCAAGTATTAGGGTCTCCATTATTAATAATAGACCAACCTGTTGGCAGTGTAGTTGAAGAATCAAAATTCTCTGAAAACTGAGAATAACCAATACTAATATTTGATATTAGTAAAAGAATTAATAAAGTAATTTTTTTCATATTTATTTGGAGTTAAAATTATTATAAGCAAATTTACAAAAAAAAACTTAAAATTCACATTTCAAGTTTTTTTTGTAAGTTAAATATCAACATAATAATTTAATTAATAAAAAAATCATCCTATACTGGGTATTTTAACCATTTCATCTGCATCCGCTTCATAATCTACTCCCTCAAATCCAAATCCGAATAAATTTAAAAAGTCTTGTTTGTAACCAGCTAGATCTCCTATTTCTGGTAAGTTTTCTGTAGAAGCTTTATTCCATAAATCTGCAACTTTTTCTTGTACATCGTCACGCATTTCCCAATCGTCAATTCTAATTCTTCCGTTAGTATCCGTTGGAACATCATTGCCAGTATATAATCTTTGGCTATACAAACGTTGGATTTGCTCAATACAACCTTCGTGTATTCCGTTGGCTTTCATTATTTTATACAATAAAGAAATATACAATGGAATAACAGGAATTGCAGAACTTGCTTGAGTAACTAAAGCCTTATTAACTGAAACATAGGCTTTTCCGTTAAGATCTTTTAAAGAATCGGTAATAGTAAATGCTGTAGCTTCCAAATGGTCTTTGGCTCTTCCAATGGTTCCTTTTCTATAAACTGCTTCGGTAACTGATGGTCCTATATAAGAATAAGCAATTGTTGTTGCTCCAGGAGCCAATAAATTAGCGCTTTTTAAATCTTGCATCCACATAGCCCAATCTTCACCACCCATGACTACAACTGTGTTATCTATATCTTCCTGATTAGCAGGTTCTATAGATACTTGTGTTACATTACCAGTGTGAAAATCAACCGTTTTATTTGTAAAAGTAGTTCCAATTGGTTTTAAAGTAGAACGGTGTAAAACTCCCGTTTCAGGATGCATACGCGCTGGAGAAGCCAAACTATAAATCACTAAATCTATCTGACCCAAATCAGCTTTAATAGTATCCATTACTTGTTGTTTTATTTCTTTTGAAAATGCATCACCATTAATACTTTTAGCATATAAACCCGCTTTTTTTGCTTCATTTTCAAATGCTGCCGAATTGTACCATCCTGGAGAAGCTGTTTTGCCTTCAGTTGGTGGTTTTTCAAAAAAAACTCCAATAGTAGCAGCACCACAACCAAAAGCACTAGAAATTCTAGATGCTAATCCAAATCCTGTAGAAGCACCAACAACTAGTACTCGTTTAGCACCATCAATTGCACCTTTAGATTTAACATATTCTATTTGATTCTTTACGTTTTGCTCGCAACCTTTTGGGTGTGCTGTTAAACAAATAAATCCACGCATTCTTGGTTCTATAATCATAATTTGATAAGTTTGGTATTAAGGATTTGTTGTTTTTATTAGTTCTAAAAACAGCAAACAAATATAAATCTATTTTTTAGTTAAGCAATTCATTAGCGTGATTTAATGCAGAATCGGAAATAGTGGATCCGGAAAGCATTTGTGCAATTTCTATAACTCGCTCATCTTTAGTAAGCAACTTCAATTCGGATTGGGTTTGATTTTCTTTAATTACTTTAAAAACTTTAAAATGTTCTTTACCTTTCCCTGCTATTTGCGGCAAATGGGTGATAGCAAAAACTTGCATATTAGCACTCATTTGCTTCATTATCCCACCCATTTTATGTGCAATTTCTCCAGAAACTCCAGTGTCAATTTCATCAAAAATTATCGTTGGAAGTTTAGAATATTGTGACAATACCGATTTTACAGCCAACATAATTCGAGACATTTCACCACCAGAAGCTACTTTTTTTAACAACCCAAAATCAGAACCTTTATTGGCTGAAAATAAAAATTGAATTTCATCTTTCCCATTGGCATAAAATGCTTCTTTGGAAGTCAGTTGTATATCAAACCTAGCATTTGCCATTCCGAGGGGCTCCAAAATTAAAGCCAATTTAGAGGTTAATATAGGTATTGCACCTACCCTATTTTCATTAATTTTAATTGCTAAATCACTTAGAATCATTTCAGATGCAGTAATTTCATTTTCAATTAAACTAATTTCCGATTCTAGAATAACTACCGAAACTACTTTGGCATCCAAGTCGTTTTGAATTACTAATAATTCATCAACCGAATTAACTTGGTGCTTTTTTTGAAGGGAATAAATAACTTGTAACTTTTCATTGGTTGTTTCTAATTCTTCAGGATTAGAAAAAACACTTTCCGATAATTGACTTAATTCTTTTTCAATATCATCAAATTCTATTAAAACACTAGAAACTCGTTCGTTTAATGAATTAAATTCTGTTGAAAATGGTGCTATTTTTTGAATAAAAAGCTTGATTTCTTTCAAATTTTGAAGTACTCCAAATTGTTCTTCATTTGCTATAGAAAGCGATTTTAATAGATTTTCTTTTATGAATTCTACATTATTAAGCTTTTCGAACAGTATTTCTAGTTCTTCTTGTTCGCCTGATTTTAAATTGGCTGTAAGTAATTCATTTAATAAAAAAGAATTGTAATCTTGCTCTTTTACAACCGACTGCAACAATTCTTTTTTAGATTTTAATTCAGAATTGTATTTTTTATATTGTTTTAAATTCGAAGTATATTGCGAAATAACTTCCCAGTTAGATGCAACAGAATCAATAATTTGAAACTGCACCGCATCATCCGAAAGTTCTTGGGTTTGGTGTTGCGAATGTATATCAATCAAGTAATTACTCAACTCTTGCAATTCATTCAAATTTACTGGAGTATCGTTTATAAAAGCACGGGATTTTCCTGAAGGAAGAATTTCTCTTCGAATGATCGTTTCCTCTTCATAATCCAAATCATTAGCTTCAAAAAAAGATTGGAGGTTGTAGTTTTTTATTTGAAAATGTGCTTCAATAATACATTTTTCCTCTTTGTTTTTTAAGGATGATAAATCGGCACGCTTTCCTAAAACCAAACCTAATGCACCTAAAAGAATCGACTTACCAGCACCAGTTTCTCCAGTAATAACCGAAAATCCATCCGTAAATCTTACAGATAGTTTTTCAATTAAAGCGAAATTTTCGATGGATAAGGATACAATCATAGTAAAAAGTTACTGCTTAATGTTCACCCATTTAGAAGAGTTAGTAGGCGAAATTCGAGATAATTTATCTACCAAGCCGTCTAAAGAAACAGTTGGGCCTCCTGTAAATATGGAGACAATTTCGTCTGCTTTAGCATCGAAAAATATTCTTGTTAAATAGGCATTCGGACGAATTTCATGTAAAGTTACTAAGGTATTTATAGAATTAATAATAGCTTCTTTAGATCCTTTTAAATCTTTACTCATGTTGTCCATTCCATTGAAATGATATTGAAACATAGCTTCACGAAAAGGTTTAAATGTTGCAGACAAAAGATTATTAACTAAATAATATCTATTTTGAATTTTATCGGTTTGTGACCAACCTGCGCCTCCTGAAGGTGCAGCTAAACCTACAATTTGTTGTGCTGATTGAAAATAATCAGTTCCGCTATCTAAATCAAAAGTTTCTGCATCCACTCCTAAAATAATATAACTATAAAAAGCAATAGTAGAAATTAAATTAGATTCATAACTATTTGGGCTGTAGAATAAATTTTGAAATTCAGTATATTGAAAAGAAAAATCTTTATCGTTTATATTCAACAATGGAGTTGTAAAACTAGAGTTATAAATTGGTCTAGAACATTGCACTTGTATACTAGCGTCAAAATTATTAGCATCGTAGGAGTTTAAAGTAATAAACATCGTACAATTAATTTTTTCATTTGCTTTATAGTTTTTTTCTGTCCAAGAAGTTTTATTTACAAAATCATTTAAAGAAGACTCCAAAGTCTTAAATATCTGATTATTAGTGTTTGTTATTTTATCGTAATTAACAATCACTTTGCAATTAAGTTCTTGCCCTTGCACGCTTGCAAAAAAACAAATAAAAAGGATACTGAAAATTTTACGCATGATAATGTTTTATTACTTTATTTAAAATATCTACTGCCACTTCTTCTTTTAACTTTAACTCCATTGCCTCAATATTGAAATCCTTATCAATAAAAGTTACTTTATTAGTTGGTTTTCCAAATCCTGCTCCACAATCTTGAAGTGAATTTAAAACAATCAAATCTAAGTTTTTTTTCTGAATTTTCAACTTAGCATTTTCAATTTCATTTTCAGTTTCTAAAGCAAATCCAATTAAAAATTGATTTTTCTTCGTTTTTCCTAAAGCTGCCAATATATCTTTGGTTTTTTCTAATTCAATAGAAAAAGATGCTTGTGTTTTTTTAATCTTTTGATCTTCTAGAACTTTTGGTTTATAATCTGCAACTGCTGCTGCTGCAACTACGACATCTACAGTTTCGTAATGTTCTAAACATTTATCATACATTTCTTGTGCAGAAACAACTCTAATTAATTGAATAGAATTATTTTTTACTGCAATACTAGTTGGTCCAGAAACTAAAATAACTTGGGCACCTAGATTTACAGCGGCTTCTGCAATATCGTAACCCATTTTTCCAGAGGAATGATTACCTATAAAACGTACAGGATCTATTGCTTCGTATGTGGGGCCTGCAGTAATTAGTATTTTTTTTCCTTTTAGAGGTAATTTATTAGATAAATAGGCCTCTAAGAAAGCTACAATATTTTCTGGTTCTGCCATTCTTCCTTCGCCAGTTAATCCGCTTGCCAATTCTCCTGTTTCTGCTGGAATAAGAATGTTTCCAAACTGATTCAATGAATTGAAAGATGCAACAATAGAAGGGTGTTTGTACATATCCAAATCCATTGCTGGAGCAAAATAAACTGGGCATTTTGCAGATAGATAGGTAGCAATTAATAAATTATCACAATTTCCATTCACCATTTTAGATAGTGTATTGGCGGTTGCTGGCGCAATAATCATAATGTCCGCCCAAAGTCCTAATTCTACATGATTATTCCATTTAGCACCTTCTTCTTCATTATAGAATTTAGAATGCACCGGATTTTTGGATAATGTAGAAAGCGTTAAGGGGGTAATAAAATCTAAAGAAGCAGGTGTCATTATCACTTGGACATGAGCACCTGCTTTTATAAATAACCGAACCAAAGTTGCTGTTTTATATGCGGCAATACCACCAGAAATTCCTAGTATTATTTTTTTACCACTTAAAACAGACATAGTTCTTTATTATTTGTTAGTCTATTTATAAAAAATCTTTCCGTCTAACCATTCTTGCACTGCAAGAGCATGTGGTTTTGGAAGTTTTTCATAAAATTTAGACACTTCAATTTGTTCTTTGTTTTCAAAAACTTCTTCTAAACTATCGTTATAAGTAGCAAATTCTTCTAATTTTTCAATTAATTCTTTTTTAATTTCCGAATTAATTTGATTTGCTCTTTTAGCAATAATAGTTATCGCCTCATAAACATTCCCAGTTGGTTCTTCAATAATGTTTTTATTGTAAGTAATTGTGTTAACTGGTGCAGTGGTCTTCTTTAAATCCATGGACATTTTATTTAGAAAATTGTTGTAAGTCTTTATCAATATTAGCTAACATTTCATCAGCTTTAGTTTTAAATTTGGAATCGGCTTTGTATTTAGTTAAAACAAAGTATGCTGTTTTTGCACTTTTCAAACGTTCTTCCATTTTAGCAGCAACACTATTAATTGCTAATTTATAAGCAGAATCTAACTTATAAAATAATGCTTCTTCTTTAAATGGGGTTCCAGGAAAATCAGAAATGAAATTGTCAAAAGCTATTTGTGCTGCTTTAAAATCAGAAATTGTATTGTATTGTTTTGCATTTTCAAATGCTTTCTTTTCAATTTTATTACGTAACTCTTTAACCATAGCATTAGCATCTGGTAAATAAGTTGAATTTGGATAAGTATCAATAAAATTCTGTAATTTATCTACTGCTTTATCTGTATCTGATTGGTCTAAACTATAAACAGGAGAAAGTTTTGTAAAACATTTAGCACCTAAAAAAAGGGCCTCTTCTTGTTTTTCACTTTTTGGATAACTAGAAGCAAAATTTTCAAATTGGTATCCAGCTAGGTAATATTGTTTGGTTTTGTAATAGGCTTGCGAATACATATAAAACAATTTCTCTGCTTGTGGCTTTCCTTTATAGGAAGGAGCTATTTGTTCAAACAATCGAATCGCTTTGTCGTATTTGCCTTTTTCGTACATTTTTACAGATACACCATATTTAACGGCAATATCTTCAGACTTTAGTGCTTTTTGAAATTCGCTACAAGACGAAAATAAAACAACTAATACAATAAGCGAAACTATTTTTTTCATTTTTATTTTTATGAATGCACATTTTATTGACGGATATTAGTCCTTAAAAAACGAACTGCAAATTTAGTTAATAATTAGTTACTATGAAAGATTTTTTTAGATTGTTTTTATTTGGCAAAAACTACAAAGATTTCACAAAATTTGAAATTCTATTTGCCAAATCTTCATTTACATTTACTAATGGTAATCGTACAGTGTTTTCAGATAACCCTAGTGTTTTATGGACTTCTTTAATACCAGCAGGATTACCTTGTTCAAAAATCATATTAATAACATCAGCTAATTGATAATGAATTTTGTAGGCCTCATCTACTTTTCGTTCTAAACCTAAACGAACCATATTGGAAAATTGTCTTGGAAAACCTTCTCCTATAACCGAAATAACACCACTTCCACCAGCTAAAATCATTGGCAAAGTAACCATATCGTCACCAGAAATTACTAAAAATCCTTCTGGTTTTCCTTGAATTAATTTCATGGCTTGTACTATATCTCCGGCGGCTTCTTTAATAGCTACAATATTTTTAAAATCAGTAGCCAATCTAATTACCGTTGAAGGCAACATATTACTTGCAGTTCTTCCAGGAACATTATATAAAATTACTGGAACAGGAGAAGCTTGGGCAATAGCTTTGAAATGTTGGTAAATACCTTCTTGAGTAGGTTTGTTATAATAAGGTGAAACCGATAAAACAGCAACAAAATCAGACAAATCTCTAGTTTTCAATTCTTCTACTAGTTGGAGGGTATTATTTCCTCCTACACCAAGAACTAAAGGCACTCTTTTGTTATTTGCCAAAACTATAGTTTGAATCACTAATTCTTTTTCATCTTGACTCAAAGTAGCGTTTTCGGCTGTAGTTCCTAAAACTACAAGATAATCGATACCATTTTCAATTTGAAAATTTACAATTTTGATTAACGCTTCTGTATCTACAGAAAAGTCTTTTTTGAATGGGGTTACCAGTGCAACTCCAGTTCCTATTAATGATTGCATAGTTATAGTTTGTTTAATATTTTTAAATATTTAAATAATTCGGCAACAAAAACTTTATAATTTTCGGCATTGGTATGTACCATAAAATGATTTAATCGTTTATCTATGGTAGCAAAACCAACTTTAAATTTTGCTTTAGAAAGATGGGTAACTAGCAACAATGCAGATTTTTCAATATCGTAATAACTAATTAATAAATCCAAATCCTGGTGCATAAATTCGGTAACTTCCTTTTTATCTATTGTGGCAATCCAACTTAAGTTTTTATAGGAAAAAAAAGGGCTGTCAAAAGTTTCATTTTTCTTAATCATATTTTTAAAAACTAACAAAGAAATGTTCTCTTCTTGAATCCCATTTTTTATTAATTCGGCTATTAAAGCGTCTTTCTCATAAAAATAAGTTTCATCAAATACAATTCCGACTTTTTTAATAGCAGTATTAGTTGCCAAATGCTTCACATTTAGTAACTTTTTCTTAACAATTTTTTTTGTCCAAAATTCCTTTACTTTATTCCAAAACATAGTACTTTTACCAAATTACAAATTTAACTGATTTTAGTCGTATAATGATGGTAAAACTAAAAAACTATACCGTTGTAATGAAACATTTTGTTTTATTATTAACATTTATTTTAATAACTGCTTGCTCGAGTCATCCGTTTTATGTTTCCAAAATTGAAGGAAAGAAAATTAGTATTAGCGACAAGCTAAGTGGAATTTCTGAAATTGAAAACTACATTAAACCTTATAGAGAGCACATTGATATGGAATTAAGCGAAATTCTAGCCTACTGCCCTGAAACTTTAGACAAAACTAAAGGACAATGGCAAACCAATATTGGTTGTTTTCTTGCCGATATTACTCTTGAAAAAAGCAATCCTATTTTCTTGCAAAGAGAGCGTAAACATATTGACATCTCTTTTTTAAACCATGGCGGAATTAGAACTATTATCCCTAAAGGAAATGTTACTGCTAGAAATGCCTACGAAGTGATGCCTTTTGAGAACAGTGCCGTAGTAGTTGGCTTAAAACAAGAACAAATTATAGAAATTGCCAATTATATTATTTCCGAAAAGAAACCGCATCCATTAGCTGGAATGACTTTCACAATATCTAAAGATAACCAGCCTATTAATATTTTGGTGCAAGGAAAACCTTTAGAAAAAGACAAAATTTATTATGTTGTAACTTCCGATTATTTATCCAATGGCGGCGATAATATGACTTTCTTTAAAAAGAATGTGGAACGACACGATTTAGACTACAAACTACGCAACATTATGATTGACTATTTTAAAGAAGTAGATACCTTGAAGATCAACAATAACATAAGAATCACTAAAGAATAACACTATGAAAAGAAGAGATTTTATTCAAAAAACAGTTGCAAGTTCTGCTTTTTTAGGCTTAACAGGTTTTTCATTAAGTAGTTTTAAAAGTGAAAAAGTAAAACACATTACCATCCTTCACACGAACGATGTACACAGTTATATAGATGCCTTTCCAGCCGATCATCCAAAAAATCCTGGTATGGGTGGAGTTGCAAAAAGAGCTGCTATCATTGAAACCATCCGAAAAGAAAACAAAAATGTTCTTTTATTAGATGCCGGAGATATTTTTCAAGGAACTCCGTATTTCAATTATTACGGTGGCGAATTGGAATTCAAATTAATGAACATGATGGGTTATGACATTGTAACTCTTGGAAATCATGATTTTGATAACGGAATTGATGGTTTGCTTTCGCAAATGCCAAATGCCAAATTTGACTTTGTTTCGAATTATGGCTTTAAAAACACCGTTCTTGATGGTCATGTAAAGCCCTACAAAATAACGTATGTAGATGGAGTTAAAATTGGAGTTTTTGGATTAGGAGTTGAATTACAAGGCTTGGTTGACAAGAAAAACTGTAAAGAAACCGTTTACAATGACCCAATAGAATCAGCTACCGATATGGCCCGAATTCTAAAACATGAAAACAACTGCGACCTAGTTATTTGTTTGTCACACATTGGTTACAATTATAAAGAAGAGCCAAATAAAGTTTGTGATCTTATTCTTGCTAAAAAAACGAAAGACATTGATTTGATAATTGGTGGACATACCCATACTTTCTTAGACAAACCTGTAATTGAAAAAAATCTTGACGGAAAAGATGTTTTAATTAACCAAGTAGGTTGCTACGGATTGAATTTAGGACGTATCGATTTTTATCTTACTTCCGATAAAGAAATTGCAAGCCAAGGAAAATCTATTGTAGTTTAAACCATTGATTTATTCAAATAATTCGAGAGTAATGCAATCTATGCGTTACCATTTATCATTTCTATAAAATTATTTTCGGAAATAATTGTTATTCCCAGTTGGTTGGCTTTTTCCAATTTGGCAGGCCCCATGTTTTCTCCCGCAATAACAAAATCAGTTTTAGCAGATATCGAACTTCCTACTTTACCCCCATTATCTTCAATAGTTTTCTTTAATTCATCTCTGGAGAATAGTTCAAACACTCCCGAAACCACGAAGGCTTTTCCAACTAATTTATCGGTGGCATTGGGGTTGAATTTCTCTACAAGTTCTAGTTGTACACCAAAGTTTTTTAGACGCTCTATAATTTCACAATTGGTTTTGTTTTCAAAAAACTCTAGTACACTTTGCGCAATGCGTTCTCCAATTTCATCTACCAGAATCAAATCCATAAGTGATGCTTGGCTTAAGGCTTCAATAGATTTATAATGTTTGGCTAATTTCTTAGCTACGGTTTCACCTACATAACGTATTCCGAGAGCAAACAAAACCCGTTCAAATGGAATTTCTTTCGATTTTTCAATACCATTTACTAAATTCTCGGCACTTTTTTGCGCCATACGCTCCAACGGAATTACTTGATCTATGGTCAATTCATACAAATCGGAATAGTCTTTAACCAAACCATTTTCATAAAGTAAAGCAACTGTCTCTCCTCCTAAGCCTTCAATATCCATGGCTTTTCTAGAAATATAATGCTGAATTCTACCTATAATTTGTGGCGGACAACCATAAAAATTAGGGCAAAAATGATTTGCTTCTCCTTCTTTCCGAGTTAGTTCAGTATGGCATTCAGGGCAATGAATTATATATTTTGTTGGTTCTGCTTGAGAACCTCTTTGAGCAACTCCAATTATCTTCGGGATAATTTCCCCTCCTTTTTCTACAAAAACCGTATCACCTACTCGAATGTCTAGTTTTTCAATTTGGTCTGCATTGTGCAACGAAGCGCGTTTTACTACAGTTCCAGCTAGTTGCACAGGCTCTAAATTAGCAACCGGAGTTATTGCTCCTGTTCTTCCAACTTGGTATGAAATGGAGTTTAAAACTGTTGTAACTTGTTCCGATTTGAATTTATAAGCGATAGCCCAACGAGGCGATTTGGCGGTATAACCCAATTCGTTTTGAAGATTAAAGTCGTCCACTTTTATAACAACTCCATCGGTTTCATAAGGCAAATCGTGGCGGTGCACATCCCAATAATTAATAAATTCAAAAACTTCCTTCAAATTAGTTGCCAATTTAGATTGATTAGGAACTTTAAATCCCCAATTTCTAGCAACTTCCAATCCGGTATGTTGCGAAGTAAAAGGTAAATTGTTTCCAATAATAAAATACAACAAGCAATCTAATGGTCGTTTGGCAACTTCTGTACTATCTTGCAATTTTAAACTTCCAGAAGCTGTGTTTCTAGGATTTGAATAAGGTAATTCCCCAATATCCAACAACTCCTGATTCATTTTTTCAAATCCTTCTAATGGAAGAATTATTTCTCCTCGAATATCAAATTTAGCTGGGTAATTGCCCTTTAATTGCAACGGAATAGACTTAATGGTTTTTATATTATTAGTAACATCGTCACCTTGAAATCCATCGCCACGGGTAACTGCTTTTAAAAGTTTGCCATCTTGGTAGGTAATTGATATGGACGCACCGTCGTATTTTAGTTCGCAGGTATATTTTAAAGGAACGTTTCCTAAAACCTTTTGAATTTTAATTTCCCAATCTTGTAAATCTTCTTTGGAGTACGAATTATCTAATGAATACATTCGATTTTCATGCACTACGGTTTGAAAATTTTTAGTGATGGTTCCGCCAACGCGTTGCGAAGGGGAATTTGCATCAAAATATTCGGGATGTTGCGCTTCTAAATCTTGAAGTTGTTTTAATTTTTGATCGAATTCAAAATCAGAAATTTTAGGTTTATCCAGCACATAATAGTTGTGGTTGTGCTGGTTAAGCTCTTCTCGTAACTCTTGAATTTTTTGTAGAATGTCCATAGTAAAGTAATGGCTAGATTAGTTGGTTTCGCGTACTAAAATAACCATTTATTTTCAATTTAAAAGAAAAATTTATTATTGAATAATTGTATTTATTTGAACGTACAATTGCCCGTCGCTTAAAATAGCGCCTTCGGTTATTAAATTAAAAATAGCCGCATTGCGTTCTTCTTGGTATTCTTTTTTTCCCAAATGCATTTCTACCGTTTCCGTAAATAAATTATCACTCAACCAAACCATTCCTTCTTTATTCATAAAATCAACTTCGGTAACTAAGGATTTAATCACCATAGATTCAATTAATTTCTCTTGACAATGGAAAAGAAAAATATGATTTTTAGAAAAATGTTCTAAATATTGTGCGTTGGTTAATACATTATCCCAAATTAAATCGGAGAAAACATCTAGCTGATGTTCGGCAACTTCGGGAGAATTGATTTTAATTGCATCCCATTCTTTTTTATCAATAGATTGGGTAGCTAAGAAGGTTGCAAATTCTTGGTGCAATTCTTCAAACTGTTCTTTGGTTAATCTTTTGTATTTCATAATGGAGTTTATGAGTTTAGAAGTTTATGAGTTTAGAAGTTTAACAATACTTCTAAAATACAATTTTATACTTGGATTAGAATGCTTGGTTCTTCGAAATTACTTAAAAAAAAATCCCGATTTACATCGAGATTTTTAATTTATTATAGTAAGATATTAAACCTCAGCTAGGATTTCATAAGGTAATTCAACTACTACATCTCTGTGTAATCTTACAGAAGCTGTGTATTTACCAGTACGTTTAACAGTACCGCTAGTGATGAATTTTCTTTCGATAGTTTGACCTGCTTTTTCTATAGCTGCAGCGATATCAATATTGGTAATAGAACCAAATAATTTTTCACCACCTGCTTTAGAAGTGATTTTAATATCTAAAGCTCTTAATGCATCTGCAATTTTGTTAGCATCTGCAACTACTTTAGCTTCTTTATGTGCTTTTTGCTTTAAGTTTTCAGCTAATACTTTCTTTGCAGATGGAGTAGCTAATTGAGCAAATCCTTGTGGAATTAAGAAATTACGACCGTAACCAGCTTTTACTGACACGATATCATCTTTAAATCCTACGTTTTGAACGTCTTGTTTTAATATAAGTTCCATGTTGTTGTCCTTATTATAGAAGTTAGGTTCCCTTTGAGGAGAAACCAACAACT
>CANGCT010000026.1 GCA_947452415.1 Flavobacteriaceae bacterium | reverse complement strand
ATTTCATCTAAAAGCACCAAACTTCTATCGGAAATATTATTTAATATGGAAGCCGTTTCGTTCATCTCCACCATAAAAGTAGATTCGCCCATCGAAATATTATCGCTGGCCCCTACTCTAGTGAAAATTTTATCTACCACTCCCATTCGAAGAGCTTCTGCAGGAACAAAACTTCCCATTTGAGCCAAGAGCACAATCAAAGCAGTTTGACGCAAAATAGCCGACTTACCGGACATATTTGGCCCGGTAATCATTATCATTTGCTGGGTTTCTCTATCCAAATATACATCATTGGCAATATATGGAACACCAACAGGCAATTGTTTTTCAATTACGGGATGCCTTCCGTTAGTGATTTCCAACTCGAAAGTGTCATCAATATTAGGGCAAACGTATTTGTTTTCTATTGCCAATTGCGTGAAAGAGGTCAAGCAGTCCAATTGCGCAACCAAATTGGCATTCAGTTGCACTGGTTTTATATAGGTTGCAATCCACTGCACTAATTGTTCAAATAATTGTCCTTCAATTTGGTGGATTTTATCTTCGGCACCAAGAATTTTAGTTTCGTATTCTTTTAGTTCTTCAGTAATGTAACGCTCTGCATTTACAAGGGTTTGCTTACGAATCCACTCTGTAGGGACTTTGTCTTTATGCGTATTTCGAACTTCAATATAATATCCAAAAACATTATTAAACGAAATCTTTAAAGAGGAAATTCCGGTTATTTCGGATTCTCTTTTTTCAATACCTTCTAGAAATTCTTTTCCCGAAAAAGCAATGGCGCGCAATTCATCCAACTCGGCATGCACTCCAGTTGCAATAGCATTTCCTTTAGCAATAGCAACTGGCGCATCTGGATTAAGGGTAGTTTTTATTTTTTCGCGAAGCAAATCACAACTATGAAAACTATCGCCAATAACCCGCACGGCTTCTTGTTTACTTTCTAATGCCAAGGTTTTTATTGGAAGAATGGCATCCAATGAATCTTTAAGATAAATAACTTCTCTTGGAGAAACTTTACCGGTTGCTATTTTAGAAATCAACCGTTCTAAATCGGATATTTGCTTGATTTGGTGTTGAATTTTCTGAAGAATTTCTGGGTTCTCCATCAAATATGTAACTACCTCATGACGACTTCTTATTTTAGTTGCGTCCTTTAAAGGCAATGCCAACCATCGTTTAAGCAACCTGCCACCCATTGGCGAAAGCGTCTTATCGATAACATCTAACAATGTGACTGCATTGGGATTGTAACTGTGGTATAATTCTAAATTTCGAATAGTAAACCGATCCATCCAAACGTAAGCATCTTCGGCAATACGCTGGATACTAGTAATATGCTGTACCCTATTGTGTTGGGTTTCGGACAGATAATATAAAATTGCTCCGGCAGAAATAATTCCGTCTTGCAATTCCTCAATTCCAAAACCTTTTAAGGAATTAGTTTGAAAATGATTGGTCAAAGTTTCTAGGGCATAATCTTCATTATACACCCAATCTTCCAAATAAAACGTATTGAAATCTTCTCCAAAAACTTCCTTAAATTGATTTCGGTTGCTCTTTTGAATTAAAACTTCACTCGGACTAAAATTTTGAAGCAACTTATCTATATACTCTTCATTTCCTTGTGCCGTAAGGAATTCCCCTGTAGAAACATCTAAAAATGAAACGCCTAAAATCTTTTTTCCAAAGTAAACTGATGCCAAAAAATTATTGGATTTGGACTGCAAAACCTCATCGTTCATGGAAACACCTGGAGTTATCAATTCGGTAACCCCACGTTTCACGATGGTTTTGGTTAGTTTAGGATCTTCCAATTGGTCACAAATTGCCACTCGAAGTCCAGCTTTTACTAATTTTGGTAAATACGTATTTATAGAATGGTGGGGAAATCCCGCCAAAGCCGTCTCGGTTTCCGATCCTGCACCCCGTTTTGTAAGAACAATTCCTAGTATTTTAGACGCCCGGATGGCATCTTCACCAAAAGTTTCGTAAAAGTCGCCAACTCTAAATAACAAACATGCATCAGGATACTTCCGTTTTATCTCGTTATACTGCTTCATTAACGGCGTTTCTTTTGGGTTTTTTTCTTTGGAAGACAAGTTGATTTTATTTAAAAATGAGTGTACGAATTTAAATAATTCTATTCAAATATTGGGCTTGCAAATAAATTTTAAAAAAATTAAGTTTTTTTTAAGTTATTCGTTTTGTTTTTTTATTAGATTTGCTTGTTAATTCTTTAATTCAAAACAAAAATGAAAAAAATTGTATTATTAGCTGCAATAGCTATATTTAGTGTAACTGCTGTAAACGCTCAGAAAAAAGCAAAAAAAGCTACAGTGGCAAAAGTTGAAACTGTTAAAACTCCAGCTATTGATGGGGCAGGAATGGTTTTTGAAAATGAAACTATCGATTATGGCACTATTCAGCACAATGCTGAAGGAACTAGAGAGTTTGTACTAACTAATAATGGTAACAAACCATTAACTATTGAAAGTACTCAAGGTTCTTGTGGATGTACAGTACCTACTAAACCAGAAAAACCAATCCAACCTGGAGAAAAAGGGGTAATTAAAGTACATTATGCTACTGATAGAGTTGGTCAATTTACTAAAACCGTTACTGTAAAATCAAACGCTGCAGGTCAAGAGACTAAAGTTCTTACTATTAAAGGTAATGTATTACCAGATGCTCCAGCTGCTCCAGCAACTGAAACTAAAAGCTAATATTTTATAAATTTATAAAAAAGCTTCCTGTTAAACGGAAGCTTTTTTTTTACACTTATTACATGCGAAAACTAGAAAATAGTGAATTGGAACGCAAATCAATCTCCGATTTTAAATTAGCATCTAAAACTCCAATTAGTATTATTTTAGATGACATTAGAAGTTTACATAACATTGGTTCTGTTTTTAGAACTTCGGATGCCTTTTTGATAGAAAAAATATATTTATGTGGGATTTCTGCAGTTCCGCCCAACAAAGAAATTCATAAGACAGCACTTGGCGCTACAGAAACCGTTGCTTGGGAATACCATAAAAATATTTTGGAAGTGATTGAAAATTTAAAGAGTTCCAGCACTTTAGTTTATGCCATTGAACAAGTAGAAAACGCAATGTTTTTGGATGATTTCCAACCAATTAAAGACGCCAAATATGCTTTAGTTTTTGGCAATGAAGTTTATGGCGTTTCGCAAGAAGCAATTAAACTATGTGATGGTTGTATTGAAATTCCACAATTGGGAACCAAACATTCTTTAAATATTTCGGTAAGTGCCGGAATTGTTGTTTGGGATTTATTTCAAAAATTAAGTAAATAATTTATCTAATTTTATTCTGAATTTCGTTCAATACAAAAATGTAATCTTCTTGATTTTTCACAAAATCCCTTTCGGATACATCAATAATTAAAACATTCAAATCTTTTTGGGTTTTAATATAATCCAAATATCCGTTATTGATTTTTTCCAAATAAGCTGCAGGAATTTCCTGCTCGTAACTTCTACCGCGCCGTTTTATATTTTGAAGAAGTCGCTCGGTATTTTGATACAAATATATATATAAAGCAGGTTTAGGCATTTCTTTATAAATAATATCAAAAAGCGTTTTATACAATCTATATTCGTCTTCGGCAAGGGTAACTTTTGCAAAAATAAGTGATTTGAAAATATGATAATCAGCAACAATAAAGTCTTTAAACAAATCAAATTGCGCTAAATCATCAGAGATTTGTTGGTATCTGTCTGCTAAGAAAGACATTTCTAGAGGGAAAGCATACCGATTTTGATCTTTATAAAATTTTGGCAAAAAAGGATTATCTGCAAAACGTTCCAATACTGTTTTGGCATTAAAATCTTCGGCAATTTTAGAAACCAAAGTGGTTTTTCCGGCGCCAATATTACCTTCAACTGCTATATAATTAAAATTTTCTAATTTGATTTTGGATAAAGGTGCCGTTAAAGAAGCTATCTTTTTGCATGCTCCTGCATCGGCGCAGTCCTTTATTAATTCAGAAACGGTTTTTTTTACTATTGGATGCACCCAATCGGAAACAACTTCTTCCATAGGCATCAGTACAAAAAGTCGGTCTGGCAAATGTTTGTGAGGCACTTGAAGTGTTGGAGTTTCTAATACTTCCTCCCCATAAGAAACAATATCAATGTCAATGATTCTAGGTTGGTATAAAGCACTATCCGAACGTATTCTTCCAAGTTTTTTCTCGGCTTTGAGAATATTTTTTAAAAGTTTACCCGCACTAGTATTGGCATGCAAAACCGCAATGCAATTATAAAACGAATCGCTATCAAAACCCCAAGAATCCGATTCGTATAAAGACGAAACCGCCACAATAGTACCCACCTCTTTGTGTAATAAAGCAATAGCATGCTCAATATTTTCAAGACGATTGCCTTGATTACTACCTAAAGAAAGTATAACTCGATGCTGCTGATTCATATTTAGCAAAATAACTAAAAGAAATTCAGAATTGAAGTATATTTGTGCTTTCTGTTAATAACTATTTTGTTTTAAAGAAAAACAAAGGATTTGTAACAAAATTTATGTTATTGCAACTAATAAAAAAAATTTAATACTATGAAATTTTTAGGTAATGTTTTAGCAACCATTGTTGGTTTGTTTGCGTTTTTTATGATTTTTTTCTTTGGAATACTTCTCATCGGAGCCTTGTTTGGCGGAGGAGATGAAACGGTAACGGTAAAAAATAATTCGGTGATAGAATTGGATTTATCCGAAATAAAAGAAGATTATGCAGGAAAAACAAACTACAAGGATTTTGATTATTTTGCTGCCGATCACGACGGGTTATCGGATGTTTTAAAGGCAATTGAATATGCCAAAACGGATGATAAAATAAAAGGAATTTCGATTTTAAACGATGTTTCCAATCTTGGAATTGCACAAACTAAAGCACTTCGGGACCAATTGGAAGACTTTAAAAAATCAGGGAAATTTGTTTATTCGTATGGCAATACCTATTCTCAAAAAGATTACTATTTGAATTCGGTTGCAAATACTATTTACATCAATCCTGTAGGGGAATTAGATTTCAAAGGATTATCTGCCGAAATCATGTTCTATAAAGATTTTGAAGAAAAATCGGGACTTAAAATGGAAGTCATCCGTCACGGAAAATACAAAAGTGCCGTAGAGCCGTTTCTAGAAAATAAAATGAGTGATGCCAATAGGGAACAAACTACCCAACTACTAAATTCTATTTGGGGATCGGTAATAACAGACATCGCTAAAAGCCGAAAAATAACTCCCGTACGATTGAATCAAATTGCCGATGGGTTATTGGCTAGAACTCCCGAAATGGCAAAAGCAGAAGGACTAGTAGATAAAATTGCCTATGAAGACGTGTACCATAATGACATTAGAATAGCCTTAAAAGTTACTACCGATGAGGACTATAATAAAGTGGATATTAAAGATTATGCCGAAGAAGTTGCTACTTCCAATATTGACTTAACTTCCAGGGATGTAATTGCGGTAATTTACGCTCAAGGCGAAATTGGAAGCGGTGAAGGCGATGTAAATGAAATTGGCGAAGGATCGATGCGTCGTTCTTTTCAAGAAGCAAGAAAAAACAAAGAGGTAAAAGCAATTGTATTGCGAATTAATAGTCCGGGTGGAAATGCTTTGACTTCCGAATTAATTTGGAGAGAAATTGAATTGACTAAAAAAGTGAAACCTGTGGTTGTTTCTATGGGAGATTATGCAGCATCCGGCGGTTATTATATTGCTTGTAATGCTAATAAAATTTATGCCGAAGCCAATACAATTACAGGTTCTATAGGTGTATTTGGAATTTTACCAAACTTTACCGAAGCCGTTAAAAAACTAGGAATTAATGTAGAACAAGTTAAAACAAATCCAAATGCTTCCGAATATAGTCCGTTCCAACCTTTGGATGCTAATTATAGAGGATTTGCACAAGAAGGTGTTGAAAAAATTTATGGTGTATTTGTAAAACGAGTTGCTGATGGAAGAAAATTAACCACTACCCAAGTGGATGCCATTGGGCAAGGAAGGGTTTGGAGTGGTCAAGATGCGCTAAAAATTGGTTTAGTAGACAAGATTGGCGGCATGGATGAAGCAATTCAAGAAGCAGCCAAATTAGGAAAAACCAACAAATTTCGCACCCAAGATTTTCCAGAATACGAAAAAGAATTTGGCGATATTTTATCCAAATTTGGATTAGCACAAAGCAAAGAAAGCATATTAAAAGAAGCGGTTGGCGAACAAAATTTTGAAATTTTGAAGCACATAAAACAACTGACTTCTCAAAAAGGAGTACAAGCCCGAATGGCTTATGAATTGAAAATAAAATAACCCCATACTAAATAATTTCCAATCCGTTTTATGAAAAGTAAAATGGATTTTTTTATTGTAGGAATAGACTTACACGCAGGTAAATAACACAATCTTAACTAAAATTTAGTTTAAAATATTTAATTTTACATCACAAAAAAGGCAAGGTTTTTGTTTAAAAAAGTTTAAAATAGAAGTTATGGTAAAGAAAATTTTGAAAATTAGTGGAATCGTTTTATTAGTGCTTTTTGTAGCCGCATTTACAATTCCGTATTTCTTTAAAGATCAAATAAAAGCGAAAATCACCCAAGCAATTAATGAAAGTGTAGATGCCAAAATAGCGTTTAAAGATGTCGATTTGAGTTTGTTTAAAGGTTTCCCAAAAGCTACCATTTCTATAGAAAAATTATCAATCATTAATAAAGCCCCTTTTGCTGGAGATACGTTGGTTGCATTTGATGAATTGAATTTAAAAATGTCGGTGATGGAACTTTTTAATGGTGCCAACGACCCAATGAATATTGAAGGCGTTTCGTCTAAAAACGGATTAATAAATATCATTTTCAATAAAGATGGTATTGGAAATTTTGATATTGCCCTTAAAAATAAAGAGCAGCAAGACAAAGGAAAAAGCAAACCCCTAGCTTTAAAAATAAAAAACTACAAAGTAGAAAATTTCAAGTTTAAATTTAGCAATGAAGCTACTAAAATCAAAATGGTTTTAGACAGTATCAATCATTCTGGTTCAGGGGATTTTACCAATAATATTTTAGATTTAGATACTAAAACTACCGCCAAAGTATCGATGAGCATGGATAAAATGAACTACATGAATAATGTAGCAGTTTCGCTAGATGCCGTTTTGGGTATCGACATGGCTAAAAGTAAATATACCTTCAAAGAAAACAAAGCAAAAATTAACGACTTGACACTAGAATTTGATGGGTATCTTCAAATGGTGCCAACTGGGCAGCAATACGATTTGAAATTTAAAACACCTACTTCCTCGTTTAAAAATTTCTTGGGATTAATTCCTGCATCCTACAGAAGTACTACCGAAAACGTAAAAACTTCAGGAGATTTTACCGTGGTTGGTTTTGCCAAGGGATTGCTTTCGGACACCTCTGTTCCTAAATTCAATATTGCTATAGCTTCTAATAATGCTTCGTTTCAATATCCTAATTTGCCAAAAGCAGTTAAAAATATTGTTATAGATACTAAAATTATTAACGAGACTGGTGTGATGAACGACACTTATGTAGATTTAGAAAAACTATCTTTCTCTATAGACCAAGATGTTTTTAACGCCAAAGCGACCATAAAAAGTGTTGCAACCAATGCTCTAGTAGATGCTGCTCTTAAAGGAACTATCAATCTTGGAAATCTTTCTAAAGCCTATCCTATAAAATTAGACAAACCGCTTTCTGGAATTTTGAAAGCCGATGTTACTTCAAAATTTGACATGGCATCAGTTGAAAAAAGCGATTATCAAAAAATTAATAATGCTGGATCTATGAGTATTACAGGATTTAAATATGTGGATGAAACTGGCAAAGCAATGACTATTAGCAGCGCCATGGTGCAATTCAATCCAAGTCGTGTAAATCTGCAAGAATTTAAAGCAACTACCGGAAAAAGCGATATTAGTGCAACAGGAACTCTAGACAATTTTTATGGTTTTTTATTCCGAAAACAAGAATTGAAAGGGAATTTCAATATGGTTTCCAATCAAATTGCAGTTTCCGATTTTATGACAACTGCACCAACTGATGCAAAAACCGAAGTGAAAGCAACTGCAACTGCTATGAAAATTCCTGCCTTTTTAAATTGTTCGCTAACTGCAAAAGCCAATACCGTGCTTTATGACAATTTAATTTTGAAAGATTGTTCGGGAAAATTACTAGTGAAAGACCAAGCCGTTACTTTAGAAAATGTAAAGACGAACATCTTTGGAGGTCAAATTGGAATGAACGGAACCGTTTCTACTAAAGAAAAAACGCCGAAATACAACATGCATCTTGGTTTTAATAAAGTAGATATTACGCAAACCTTCACCCAATTAGAAATGTTCAAAAAAATTGCACCAATCGCTGGAGTAGTTACTGGAAAATTAAATTCCACCATTAACCTTACTGGAAGTCTAAACGATAAAGAAATGACTCCCGATTTAAAAACCCTTTCGGGTGATTTATCGGGTCAAATGGTTGAAACTTCTATCAATCCAAGTAGTTCTACTTTACTTTCTGCCATAAGTCAAAACGTAAAATTCATCGATTTGAAAAAATTGAATTTGAATGATGTGAAAATGGCTTTAGCATTTAAAGATGGGAAAGTAACGGTAAAACCATTTGATTTAAAATACCAAGACATGAAAGTTAACGTTACAGGAACGCATGGCTTTGACCAAGTAATGAATTACAATTTGAAATTTGATGTTCCTGCTAAATATTTAGGAAGTGAAGCCAACGCTTTATTGGCAAAATTATCGCCAAGTGATGTTTCCAAATTGGATAATATACCTATAAATGCAAACGTTACTGGAAGTTTCTCTAAACCAAAAGTAAGTACCGATATTAAATCGGCAACTACTAGTTTAGCAACAAGCCTAGCCAAACAACAAAAACAAAAATTAGTAACTAAAGGCGCTAGTGCCCTAGAAGATTTAATCAATAAAAATACAAAATCAGGCGATACTACTAAAACTAAAAAAGTAGTAAACCAAGCCAAAGATTTATTGAATGGCTTGTTCAAAAAGAAAACGCCATAATCTAGTTGATGGTTCCAATGTTAGGAGAAGTTAAGAGTTGTAATGTTATTATTTTTCTTCTCCCTCTGCCAGTTTTGAATATTTATTTGGATTCGATATGTTTCAAAATAATCTCTGTTGCTCCTTTATTCATTTGAACAAATGTGGCACAAATATGTCCTTTTTCGTGACGGATATCTTCGTTGAAAATTAAATTGTCTAAAGTTTCGTGTAATTCAGTTGAATTGGAAACCGAAACACAGCCTTCTTGATGCACTAAAGCAATTACCTCGGCAAAATTAGAATAATTAGGGCCAATAATAATAGGAACACCAAATGTTGCGGGTTCTAAAATGTTATGAAGTCCTGCAGTTCCAAAGCCGCCACCAACGTAGGCAATATCGGCATAAGAATAAATTTTGGTTAAAATTCCGATGGTGTCAATGATGAAAATTTGATATTCACACAAATTTTGATTTTCTTTTTCTGAAAATAAAATTGTTTTTTTGGTGATGGAATTTTTCAATTCCTGAATTTGTTCCGATTTAATATTGTGTGGTGCTAGGATAAATTTCAAATTATTTGGTGCATTATTGATATAATCCACTAATAAATTTTCATCTTTGAGCCACGAACTTCCTATTACAATAGTGGTTTTATTATCTTTGAATTGTTCGATAAAATTTAAAGAATTATCTCTTTCTAAAATGGAAACTACTCGATCAAAACGGGTGTCGCCAGAAATTTTTACATTGTTGAAACCAATACTTTGTAATAGTTTTTTAGAACTTTCGTTTTGCACAAAAAAGTAATCAAACGTTTTTAGGGCATTTCTATAAAAGACTCCGTATCCTTTAAAAAAGGCTTGGTTTTCTCTAAAAATTCCAGAAATTAAATAGGTTTTGATGTTTAGTTTTTGTAGTTCGTTTAAATAATTTGGCCAATATTCGTATTTGATAAAGAAAACTAGTTCTGGATGAATTGCTTGGATGAATTTTTTTGCATTGGCTTTGGTGTCTAATAGAAGATAAACTGTAGCATCGGCAACGGTATTGTTTTTTCGAACTTCGTAACCCGATGGCGAAAAGAAGGTAACTACGATTTTGTGGTTGGGATATTTAATTTTGATTTTGTCAATCACGGGCAAACCTTGTTCGTATTCACCCAAAGAGGCAGCATGGAACCAAATGGTTTTGTCGTTTGCTGCTATTTTATTTTGTAAAATGGTAAAAACTTCTTTTCTACCGTTTACAAAAAGTTTCATTTTCGGACTGAAAATAGCCAATAGCTTTACAACTTGTGATGCGAAAACGAGGATTAAATTATATAGAAAAAGCATTTATGGAAATTTTTTATAGATATCTTTTCGATGTTGGAATTGAACTAATGTTACGGTGTTGTTTTCAATAACTAAACCAATTAGATAATTCGCCACTTTTATTCGATAAAAATTAGTAAAACCAGTTAGTTTTTTCATATTCAATATGGAACTAATTGACTCTGCTTTTTCGAGATTTTCTATAGTGTTTTGTAAATTTAAAATTAATTCAGAATCCTTAATTTTTTTAATAGCCTTCAAATAAGAATTCATGTAAATTATTTCCATTTATTCATAACTTTTAAAACTTCATCCTTGGATGCAATTCCAGATTTCAATCCAATTTCAATCATTTTACCCAAATTTCTTTCCACTTTCAATTCGTATTCAGGCGAATTTTCATCAATGTCAGTTTCTATAGAAGGTATTTTTTGCACTTCAATGCCAATTTTTTTTGCAAGGCTTACTAATAGATTCATGTCCTTTTTAGAATTGCTTTTAAATACTACTGTTTCCATTTTGTTGTTATTTAATACAAATATAAGAAATATGTCTCTAAAACATATTTCTTATTTATTGGTAAGGCTAAATTAAGTTTTTTTGCCACAGATTTTACGGATTTTGTGAGATTTTAATTTTAGTGCTTTTTGAAAAATGAATTTTACAAAAGACCTTTACTATCTAGCCCTGGGTGGAGTGGAAATCCTTTTTTCATTTAGCCCATGGTATTAAACCATGGGCTAAATGAAAAAAGATTGAAACGGAAAACAGGAAAATGGTTTACAAAAAAGCCCGAACCATTCGCTTCAAATAAAAGAAATAGTATACTTTTGTGACTCCAATTTTTTATACCATGAAAAAACTACAAATGGTTGACTTGAAAAGTCAATACGAAAAAATAAAAGACGAAGTTAACGCTTCAATTCAGGAAGTTTTAGACACCAATACGTATATAAACGGACCTTTGGTTCATCAGTTTCAAGCCGATCTAGAAAAATATTTGGGTGTAAAACACGTTATTCCTTGTGCAAATGGAACCGATGCGTTGCAAATTGCCATGATGGGATTGGATTTGAAACCTGGAGATGAAGTAATTACTGCCGATTTTACGTTTGCTGCCACTGTAGAAGTTATTGCGTTATTGCAATTGACTCCGGTTTTGGTGGATGTGGATTTGAATAATATGAACATTTCGTTGGAGGGAATTCGTAGAGCGATTAACCCTAAAACTAAGGCGATTGTTCCGGTACATTTGTTTGGTCGTGCGGCCAATATGGATGCGATTATGGAAATTGCAGCCGAGCATAATTTGTATGTTATTGAAGATAATGCCCAAGCAATTGGTGCCGATTATACTTCGAAAGATGGGTCTAAAAAGAAAGTAGGAACTATTGGGCATGTGGGTGCAACCTCATTTTTTCCTTCAAAAAATTTAGGATGTTATGGCGATGGTGGAGCAATTTTTACTAACGATGATGCTTTGGCACACAAATTAAGAGGGATTGTAAACCACGGAATGTACGAGCGTTACCACCACGATGTAGTTGGTGTGAATTCGCGTTTGGATAGTATTCAAGCGGGAATTTTAAAAGCCAAATTACCGCATTTAGATACGTATAATAAAGCGCGTCAAGATGCTGCAAGAAAATATTCTATTGCATTGAGTGTGAATCCAAATATTTGGGCTCCATTTATTTGTGATACCTGTGACTGCCACGTTTTTCACCAATATGTAATCCGAATTACGAATGGTAAACGCGATGGTTTATTGGCACATTTACAAGAAAAAGGAATTCCTTGTGCGATTTATTACCCAATTCCGTTACACAGTCAAAAGGCGTATGCCGATGCAAGATATAAAGAAGAAGATTTTCCGGTTACCAATAAATTATGTGAAGAAGTAATTGCTTTGCCAATGCACACGGAATTGGAAGACGAACAAATAAAATTTATTACAGATAGTATTTTAGAATTTTTAAATTAAAGAATATAGAATTTAGAAAATAGAGAAAAGACTTCAGTGCTAAATCTATATTCTATTTTCTATTTTCTCAAAATAGATATGAAAATAGTAGTTACCGGAGGTTTAGGTTTTATTGGTTCCCACACCGTTGTGGAATTGCAAAATGAGGGTTTTGAAGTGGTTGCGATTGACAATCTTTCCAATTCATCAGAAAGTGTTTTGGATGGGATTTTCAATATAACTGGCAAAAAACCAATTTTTGAAAAGATGGATTTGCGCGATAAAGCATCGGTTCAAAATTTCTTTAAAAAACACCAAGATGTGGCTGGAGTAATTCATTTTGCTGCTTCTAAAGCAGTTGGTGAAAGTGTTGAAAATCCTTTGTTGTATTATGAAAATAATATCAATGCATTAGTTTATGTATTGCAAGAATTGAAGGAATTGCCAAATGCCAATTTCATTTTTAGTTCTTCTTGTACTGTTTACGGTCAAGCCGAAAAGATGCCGATTACCGAAGATGCTTCGATTCAAACGGCAATGTCTCCTTATGGAAATACCAAGCAAATAGGTGAAGAAATAATCACCGATACTGCTAAAGTGACCAATATCAATTCGATTTTATTGCGTTATTTTAATCCAATTGGTTCGCACTCTAGTGCAGAAATTGGGGAATTACCGCTTGGTGTTCCGCAAAATTTAGTCCCTTTTATTACTCAAACGGCTTATGGATTGCGAGAAAAATTATCTGTTTTTGGAAGCGATTACCCAACTCAGGATGGTACCGCAGTTCGCGATTATATTCACGTAGTAGATTTGGCGAAAGCCCACGTAATAGCCTTGAAACGTTTAATAAATAAACAAAATTTAGCCAAAGTAGAAACTTTCAATTTAGGAACCGGAACCGGAAGTTCTGTTCTGGAAGTAATTAATGCTTTTGAAAAAGTTTCTGGACAAAAATTAAATTATCAAATTGTTGGCAGAAGAGAAGGTGATATTACATCGGCTTATGCCAATACCGATAAAGCCAATACTGTTTTAGGTTGGAAATCGCAATTGAGTTTGGAAGAGGCTCTAGCGAGTGCTTGGAAATGGGAGAAAAAAATTAGAGGTTAGATTGCAGAATGTATATTTTAGAATCAAGAAATCCCAAATTATCTAATGGTTAATTTGGGATTTTTACTTTAAAGAATTAGTTATAAATTTGTTAGACAACCCAGAAGTTATGAATACCAATAAAGAAACTCCGAAAATCATCAAAGCGGAAGAGCCTTCCTTGGCCTATGAATCCTGTATTCCTAAATATAAAAGAATTTGATAGAGATACTTTTAATTTTAATGCGATGAATGCTTATTCAATAATTGGAAAATCAAATATTTAAAAAAATATCAAATAATTCAAGTCATATATTGAGAAATAGTATTTTAAATAAATTAATAAAAATTATACTTGGGAGATTGTAACCCCCTAAAATTAAAGGTTTTTTCAACAAGAATAAACTCAAAAATTTTTAAACAAAAAAGGCAGTTAATTGCTGCCTTTTAAGATTTATATAAATTAGTTTTATTTTTTAATGAATTTGTAAGTGTTTTTTTCATTTTCTATCTTAACAATATTTTACATATATTTGCTTTACTTTATTTATTAATATTTCCTAATAGTGAGATTAATAAAACTAAATTATTATGAAAAATTTATATACTAAAACAATTTTGCTATTGTTTTTTGGACTTTTTTTAAACAGTGTTTCAGCTCAAAATCCTAGTTTTAGTATTACACCCAACTATGCAAGCATAATTGAAGGAGATGCCATAACTTTAACATTTAAATTGTCTGCGGCGAATAATGCAAACACGGTAATAAACATTGCTACAAGTGAAGGAACTGCTTCAGTTTCTGATTATGCAGATACAACTTCTACTATAACAATTCCTGCTGGTCAAACAACTTATACCGTTTCAATTGCAACTACAAATGATGCAATTCCAGAAACTTCTGAGTATTTTAATTTAAATGCAACGGTCACTTCTGGAAATACTTCTAATGTTTCTTACAATACAACAATTTATATTACAGATAACGATACCATTCCAACATTGAGAATTTATAGTCCGTCAATTACTGAGGGATTGTCCCAAACAATGTATGCTTTTTTGAGTAATCCATATAATTCTGACATTACAATAAATTTTATTTCAACAAATGGAACAGCAGGAATTGCAGATTTTACTTCAATTTCTACTACGAAAACAATTGTGGCAGGAAGTACAAGTACTTATATAAGTATCGCTACTACAAATGATAATTTAGTGGAATCAAATGAAAATTTTTCCATTAGTGCCACTTCAGCCTCTATTTCAAATTCACCTGTTTCTACAACAATTACTATTTTGGATAACGATACTATTCCAGAAGCAACAATAGGCGGAAATACCTCAGTTCTGGAAGGAAATGTTATGAATTTAAGTGTTAACTTGAGTAATCCATACAATACTCCAATAACTATAGCTTTAACTTCAACAAATGGCACTGCTGGCACTTCTGATTATTCAGCTGTTCCCGCCAATTTAGTCATTAACGCTGGAGCAACTTTTGCAACTTTTGTTGTAGAAACAACCAATGATACTGTAGATGAACCTAATGAAACATTTACAATTTCAGCTACTTCTGCAGCGATTTCAAATTCACCCGCTTCTCAGTTATTTACAATTATAGATGATGATGGATTGCCAGAAATTACTATAAACAATGTTTCTGCTTTGGAAGGAGGAAATGCCTCATTTAGTATTTCAATTTTCCCTGTAAGCCCAAATGCTACAACTATTCAAATGGTAACCGGAACCGGAACTGCGGGTACTTCAGATTTTACCGCTACATCCATGTTGGTTACAATTCCAGCAGGAACCTCATCGACATCCTTTTCAGTGCCAACTATCTTAGACACCTTACAAGAGGCAACAGAAACGTTCACAGTAAGCGGAATAGTTACTTCTGGAAATACTTTTAATACTACTTTTACAGGAACTGGCACTATTTTAGATAATTATGATTTGAGAGCTAATCTTGACAACGTATCTGTAGCCGCAGGATTAGGAACTACTTTTCAAGTGCTTACCAATGATACTTTTCACGGACTAGCTGTTAATGCAAATAATGTATCCATTAGTCTAGGCTCAAATAATCAAGGAATAACTTTAAATTCTTTAGGAATTTTAACCATTCCTCAAAATATTGCTATTGGATATTATAATTTAAACTATACAATCTGTGAAATTGCAAATCCAAATAATTGTAGTTTTGCCGAAATTTCGGTTCAAATTACTAGCCCTCTCTTATTTAGCGGTATAGGAACTTACTTTGATTCGAATGCAGATGGTTTTACAAATGTTGGCGATGTTATAAATTATCAATTAACCTATACTAATGCAGGAAACTCTCCAATTTCAGATATTGTTTCAAATATTGGAATTCCAATTTCGGGAACCCCTACTTGGTTAAACTCGAGTAGTGCAATTACTGTTAATGCAACTCATGTGATTACGCAGCAGGACATTAACAATGGAGGATTTGGGTTTTTTGCTAGTTTAACAGGGACATACAACGGAGTGGCAACCTATTATCAATGTTTCCAAGGCGGTTCTAGTCCTAATCAAGATTATTGTATTTACAACCAATTAAGCTCTTCAAACGGAATAAAGCTTAATGCTTTTGTTGACACTAATGGAAATGGAATTCAAGATACAGGGGAACAGAATTTTAGATTAGGGAATTATAATTATGTAATTAATAATGATGCAGTAGTTCATAATATTTATTCTTGGAATAGTTATTATTTATACGAATCAAACCCAGCAACAACTTATAATTTAACCTATACAGTTAATAGTGAATATACTCCATATTATATATGTTCAGCAGCATATCCAAATGTAACTGTAGCAGCTGGCTCCGGAATTACAACCTATAATTTTCCAATTACTGCAATTCCTTATAGCGATGTTTCTGTATATTTATATAGATATTTACCTCCACGTCCAGGTTTTCCTTATTATAATTATATCGCTTACAGAAATGATGGATCACAAACAATTACTTCTGGAACTCTTAATTTCACAAAACCTACAGAAGTCTCAATTAGTGGAATAAATCAAACGGGGACCGTTGCAAATACTACAGGTTTTTCTTATAATTTCACCAATTTATTACCAGGTGAATACCGTTACTTTTGGGTACAAATGGAAGTCCCAACAATTCCAACCGTTGTTTTAGGGCAACAACTTACAAGTGCAGCGCAAATAACTTTTACAGGAACAGACGCTTTTCCTTTAAACAATTCGGCAACTTTAATTCAAACTATTGTAGGCTCTTATGATCCTAATGAAAAATCTGAAGCACACGGAGGTAAGATTCTTCACTCTTCCTTTTCAGCAAATGATTATTTAACTTACACCATTAACTTTGAGAATACAGGAACCGCAAATGCAATAAATGTTAAAGTTGTAGATGTTCTAAATTCTAAATTAGATGAAACAACAGTAAAAATGATTGATGCAAGCGCCGCTTTCTCTTTAGATAGAATTGGAAATACATTAACTTGGAAATTTAATGGTATCGATTTACCACCATCGTCATCAAGTTCAGAAACAATAGGTCATGGTTTTGTGACATTTCAGGTAAAACCTAAACCAGGTTATGCAATTGGAGATGTTATTCCAAACTCGGCAAATATATATTTTGATTTCAATCCAGCAATCACCACAAATGTAAACTCAACGCAATTTGTTCAGTTGCTAGAGGTTAATGAATTTGAAAACAAGGATTTTAAGTTTTCACCAAATCCAGCAATAGATTCTATTTTAATTGAGTTAAAAAATGAAAATGATCGAATCAAGGAAGTCAAAATTATGGATCAATTGGGTAGAATAATTCAAGCTACATCATTTTCTTCTTCTTTGAATTCGGAATTAATAAATCTTAACGCAATTAATTCTGGAACCTACTTCTTAGAAGTGATATCTGATTCCAATTTGCATATAATTAAAAAATTAATTAAAAGATAGATCCTTTAAAATAGTATAATCACAATGGATTTTTTTCCATAGAAACAAGAAAGCTTTTACATTTTCCGAAAAGGCTTTCTCGTTTTTGATTCTTAATGGACTAATTTTCAGATTTGAAATGACAATTAGTTATTTAACTATTTGTTACAACAAATGGATATTCACTATTTTATTTTATCACAATTTATTTAAATTTAAAATAAACTCAATATTAATTCAATCTTCTCACTTTTATAGCATTAATAAAAGGTTTTCCTTTCAATTTTTCAAATGAAATGGTTAGTCCTTTTAAATTTTTTGCTTGAACTATAAATGTTTTGTATACGGCATTTAACGCGCCATTTTGTAATTCAGGGCAAAAATTTTCAAGCGCCAAAGTGCCATTTAATAACACATTAAATTGACTAGTTTCATTCCCTTTTTCTTGGGATTCACTAACATCATAAATCGATTTTGATAATTTATCTCCAAATCCAGCAAAATGCAATTCAACCTCATATTCGCCGTCGGGAACATCAAATTTATAGTCGCTCAATCCATATCTGAATGTTTGGTATAACGGAACATTTCGGGTTTGAAAAACTTCCGATTGATGTCCGATTTTACCTTCTTCGGGCCTATATATTTCTCCGCCTACATAACCAAAACCTCCCGATTTATAGGCTTGGTCTGGCATCCAAGTTATGTTATTTATGGGATCAGTAAAAAAACAATTACTACCTACATTTACAGCAATTTCAAAATCTTTGTCTTTAGCTTGATTTAGAATTGCTGGGACTATTTCAAAATCAATTTGTAAGGCATCTTCATAAATTTTGTTTGCGCTTTCTCCCTTTGCTAATAGAAAATTTTTACCATTTGTAAAAGGGACATTCCAAACGGAAAATCCATTTTTTATACTTTGAACTCCTAATGAATTTCCATTTAAAAACAATTCCACTTTATCTATATTGGAATAAATTTTAAGAGGCTGGGTTACCGTTGTATCTTTTTGATCCGACTGAATACCTTTTCTAATTTGCCAATCACGGCTAGCAATATGAAGCACAGGAGTTTTAACCAACCAAGCCTGATATAAGTAATAAACATCTTTAGGGGTGCGATTGTTATAGAGCAATCCTTTGTTGTTAATTCGTGGCGTACTTTCTTGACGACCTGCAGCATTAAAATCTATAAAATTCCAAACAGTGGCTCCAGCAATAAATTTCCGACTGAATATTTGATTCAAATAGGATTCATGGTACAACTGTTGCCATTCAATACTGAAATCAAATTGTTCGGGATTTAAACTATGTAATCGTTGGTCGCTACCAGCTCCAAATTCACTGATGATACTATTTATTTCAGGAGATTCTTTGTGAACTTTATCTATAAAAATACCAAAGTCTTCAAACGCCCCTTTATACCAACCATAATAGGTATTCCATCCGATTACATTTGTCAAACTTGAAAATCCATAGTCTTTATAGTAGCTGGTTCCTCCTGAATTTAAAGCCATTGTAGATAGTCTAGTTTTATCTTCCGTTCGTAAAACACCTTCTAATTCTTTAGCAAACTTGGCGGTAATTTCATAAATCTCTTTTTTCTTTTCTTTATCCGCTAGCTTCGAAGTCCCAAGTGCTACCTCATTCATATATCCCCAAATGATGATGCTTGGGTGATTATAATTCTGTCTAATCATTTCTTTTAAACTACTTACGCAGGTTGTCTTCAAATCTTCATTATCGTAAAAGGTATTACCAAGAGGTGTTTCTTCCCACACTAATATTCCTAACTTATCACACATTTCAACAATAGTAGGGTCTTGTGGATAATGACTTACCCGAATAAAGTTGCCACCCATCGCTTTCAATAACTCCACGTCCCTTCTTTGTAAGTCATTGTCTAATGCGTTGCCCAATCCCATATAATCTTGATGACGGGCAGCTCCTATTAGTTTTAAGTATTTTCCATTTAAAGAAAATCCTGAATCCGGATTAAATGAAAACCACCTAAATCCGAGTGGTTGATTTTTAAAATCAAGAACGGTTTTTGATTTGTCATCAGAAAGAATAGTGGTTTCAACAGTATATAAATAGGGATTGTCGGGCGACCATAAATTTGGATTGGTAATTTTATTGGAAAGCTGTTCAAAATTTCCATTTGCTCCGGCTGCGAGTTTAAGTTTTGATTTTATTTCAGTTATAACCACTCCCGATTTATCAATAATTTTTGAGATGATTGTTAAATTTTCATTTTCATTAGATTGATTCGAAACTGAGCCTCTAATTTTAACATTCGCGGAATTATCATTCACTAAAGGTGTTTCAATAAATAAGCCACTGCTTGCGAGATTCATTTGGTCAAAGTGCACCTCATTTGTTGAAATAAGATATACATCTCTGTAAATTCCACCAAACATAGTATAATCGCCAGAAATAGGAGGTAAATTTAAGTCCTTGCTACTGTCTACTTTTACGGCAATAGTGTTATTGCCTGGAATAGCAACGAAGTTAGAAATATCAAAAGAGAAAGCAGTATAACCTCCTTTATGTTCCCCGACAAATTTTCCGTTTAGGTACACAGATGCTTTTAAAAATACCCCTTCAAAATGGATAAAGAGTTTCTTTCCAATATATTTTTGAGTAAGATTTAAGTTCTTATGATACCATCCAACACCTCTATAATATTTTTTTTCAGTGTAAGCGTCAACTCCATTCCAAGTGTGCGGAAGGTTCACGGTTTGCCACGATTTATCATTAAAATCAACTTTCTCAGCACCAACTAAATCCCCTGTAAAATGTTTCCAGGTTTCATTGATACTTTCTTTTTCTGTTTGGGCATAACAGGTAAGGGTATTTATCAAAAGTCCAATTATTGCAAGTGTAAAATTTCTCATTCTTTGATTTTGCTATTTTTTGTAAAGATTACAAAATGAATATTCTTTTCTAATTTTTTAGTACAAAATTATACACAAAAAAGTCCAGCATTTCTGTTGGACTTTTGCTCCCCCTATTGGAGAAAGTTACAAATTTGATGCGATGGTAAATTACTTAACTATCAGAAATATAAATAGATAACTTATACTAAAAAAGATTGTTATAATAAAGTTATATTTTCACGTTAACTATTTACTTCAAAAAAAACGACCTTATTTTTTATAAAAAATTGCTTTCTAGCATTAGTTATTAATATGTTATTTAATTATTAGTTATTAATTTTAATTCTTCTTTTAATTAACATTTAATAATATACAATACTTCTTGAATAGTAAAATCAATATAATATTAAGCATACATATTTTATAAAATCTATAATACTTTGGTTAGTAGGTTATTCAAATTATAAGCCAATTTATTCAGTATTTTTTAATTAATTGGCTTGTATAAATTAGATATTGTGCATTTATTATAATTTGGTGCTGCGTGTTTGTTATAATTTGGTGCTTAGTAGGAAGCTAAGCAATTCTTTCAAATCTATTTTTAAGCAATTCTTTATAGGCAACCTTAAACTCATCACTCATAAAACTATCATCAATACAACGAAACCATTTATCCTTAGCCTTCTCCATTTTATTAAAAATATTTTCCTGTTGTTTGTTGTCTAACTTAAATGAATTGAATACCGTTGTGAAATCTTTTCTGCTAATTTTTTTCTTCTTAGCATTAAGAGTTAGAGCCAAATCTTCATCATCGGCAGGATTAACGATTGCGGTTGCCACCATATCATAAGCGGGAGACAGAATGTAACCTTGCTCATTTGTTTTGATTATAGAGAAGTTTTTTAAGTGCATATCTGCATTCCCCGTTAAGAATGAAAACAACACTTGCTCAAAGAAATTTACCAAATCCAACCCCGGATTAGTGGAATGTTTCAAAAGAACTTTAGCAATCTGTTCGTAAGACCCGTGATACTTGTTTTCTGTCATTCTTTCTGTCAATTGACACATATCCTCCATTAAAAGTTTTTGACCTTTTATGCGGTCAATTCTCTTAGTAATGTAGGCGAGATTACCTGATTGTAATCGTATCAAACTATGGGGCACCATTTTTATTTTGGCTATAGCTCCCAAGTGCATTGTTACATCTTCAACCTCCGGTAATTGATTATAATTTTTAGTAGGTGGTTTTAATATATAATCTCCCCACAAACCAACTATTGTAAATCTTTTTCCTTCACCTTTTTCACTTGGTGTTAATTCCAAAGATAATTTTGCTTGAACCCCCGTTAAAGTAGTTTGACTTTTCACCACCTGTAAAGCCAAGTCTTCCATTTGGTTTTCTGTATATGGTAATTCAGGAGGAGTAGTTTGCCCAAATATTTTTTTACAACAAGTGCTGTGAAAATCTACTTCATTTTCAGATAATGGTTCGTAACAAAAGAGACATCGTTTCATAGTTCTTCATTATTTAATGGATGGACACTAACGGCTCCTATACAATCTTTACAACAAGCCATTAAAAGACCCATTCTATCTCGTGGGTTTAGTTTCCAGTTGTTCTGAGCAATATCTAACAACCATCCTTCGGGAATAAGACCATCAAAAAAAGGGAACAAGATTTTACCCGTATAAGGTTGTTCTTTTAGTGGAAGGGTCAAACTAATAGGGTCAGGATTTGAAGATTTCAAATAAGAACTATCATAGTTAAAATGATATCCATTTTCATCTTCTACCAACCACCCCGCAGTTATATCATATATTTTTATTTCAGCCTTTCTCATCTTACTCTACTATTAGTTGAACTGCTCCTACCTTATATCCAAATAATTTTAACACCTGATTTACTTTGTCTAATCGCAGTGATTCTTTACCTTGTTCCAATTCTCTTAGGAAACGAAGACCCACTCCTGCTTTCTCTGCCAATTCAGGTTGAGTTAATTTAGCGGAGGTTCTTTTTTGTTTTACAAACTTACTTAATTCCATAATATGCACCTTTTCGGGTATAAAAGTAATAATATATTTTTAATTTATACCCTTTAAGGTGTAAATTTATTTTTTCAAGAGACAATATACCACAACGGGTATAATAAAAGAGATGTTTTTTGCTATGATAAGAAAACGCTATTTTTTTATCAAAGCAACTTTGGTCTGTATAAAAAATAGATTTTTCTTTACATATATTATAAAGATAATAATGACCTCATCACATATCTTATTAGGTTATGATTTTAGGGTATAGTTTTTTCTGTTAGATTCAAAACAACCTTATTTAGCATTTAATTAGCATATATTCCACAAAAAAAGCACAATTTAGCTTGAAAGAAGTTAATACTTATAAATTGTGAGCTATGAAAGTTTTATATGTTCGTACAAGTACCATTCAGCAAAATACAGATAGACAACGAGTAAATGAAAAAGATTACCAACTTGTAATAGAGGATAAGTGTAGTGGTTCAACTGATTTATTTGAAAGAGAAGGAGGAAAAAAATTACTTAAACTCATAGATAAAGGAGTATTATCCGATTTGTATATTTGGGAAATTGACCGACTTGGCAGAAATCTATTATGTATCTTGAATAATATCAAGTTTTTTAACGAAAAAAAAATTTGTATACACTTTGTATCTCAAGGTTTAAGCACACTCCAACCGGATGGGTCAGAAAATAGTATAACTAAGATGATTATTTCAATTCTTGGGACATTAGCGGAAATGGAGAAAAAAATTTCGCGTGAAAGACAATTGGAGGGGATTGCCATAGCGAGGCTTCAAAACAGATATAGAGGACGAGCTAAAGGGAGTAATGAAGATGTTCTTAAATTTTTATCTAAACCTAAGAATGCTAAGGCGATTGACTACATTAAAAAAGGGTACAAAAATGTTGAAGTTGCTAAAATAGTAGGCGTACATTTTAATACGGTTACGAAAATTAGAAAGTTGTCTAATCTATAATTTTAGTATGAATCAGTCAACAGAAATCCTTGAAGTATATATTTTATTGAACAAAGTTTTGTGTAACCTTGTTAGGAAAAAGTTCGGCCCACACTTTTCAATCCGTTTGAACTCATTAAAATTCATCTCCAACAGAAACAATTTTTTTTATCTGCATAAACGTTATGAAAAATTATCATTAAAATCACTCAAACCGGTGTCAATTAATGAACTTATATTTATTAAAGAGTTTATTCTTTTCAATATTAATATCTCTTTACACTGTATTGAAAGTAAGAGTTATATGGAAGTCACAGATGTTGAAATTACAATTATTTAATAATGTTTAATAACTTCTGTCTTTGGGGCCCAGCATATATTGTGGTCATTTATATTATTTATATTGTTGGTTCGTATTTTTTATGTACTAATGAAGTAAGCCATAATAATTATGATAGTTATATAACAGTAACTAAATCAAAGTTTGTCAATGAAGTAGTAAAATGGTGTATTAATAATATGGAATACCCGGCGGGGCACAAATATTATCCTCAAGTTAAAATATGTTATTATAAAACAAAAAGAAACAGATTCGGTGATTATACTTCAAATATTCGTCTAATTAGAATCTTCATTAATAATCATTGTTCTGTGGAAGAACTTATAAACACCGTAATTCACGAATACACTCATTACCTTGATATGCCGTACCTTAATAACCAAAGAGAATATATTAAGTATCTAAAAGAAATTGGTTATTTTGATAACCCATATGAAATCAATGCTCGTGTAACTGCTGATAGGTATACATCATTATGTTTTGAAGATATGCTACGTTGTGGCATAATTTCAAGATAGAAAACCCCAAAATACATTAAATAAAAACAAACCACTATCTGATTAATTGTCAGAAAATTATTCAATTTACTTATTTGCTCATTTCAAATATTTATTCTACTTTTGTAAACTAATCTATTAAAAAAGATTAATTTTTTTGTAAAAAGATATTAGCGTTTGCTATATATTCCTGTTAAAGAAACCGACCAAATTTCAAAGTACAACGGGAAAGTATAAGGTAAATGCTCACGTTAAAGCGTGGGCTTTGCTTTGCTTTGTTGTACGGGTTCTTGGTCGGACCTCTTTAACGAGTAAGGCAAATGTCCCACGCTGATTTTGTTATATTAATTCTACAATTGGGACATTGTAGGGCTAATATATAAAAAATGAAAAATAATAAATTACTTCTTTTAATTTTTGGGATTGGTTTATTCTCTCAAATTATTTTTTCTCAAGTACCCTCTTATGTTCCTACAAACGGATTAGTTGGCTATTGGCCGTTTAACGGAAATGCTAATGATGAAAGTGGAAATGGGCATAATGGAACTGTTAATGGTGCAACTCTTACAACAGATAGATTTGGTGTTGCCAATAAAGCTTATGATTTTAATGGTATTTCTAATTACATAATGCTCTCTAAATTGTCAAATCTTAATTCTATTAGTATATCTGCTTGGGAGTTAGTCCCTCCAAATGACAAAGGAGTAATAGTTGCTCAAAATGACCCTTCAAATTGCACAAACGTTAATTTCTATTTAGATTTTGGATATTCAACAAATAACTATATTAGTATTGGACATAATCCCAATTGTTCATCTGCTGGTGTGACTACTTGGTCTAATTCCGCTGGAAATTATTATTCAAATTGGCATCATTTAGTTGGTGTTATAAATCAAAATGGCACGAGTAAGTTATACGTGGATGGAGTGCTTAAATTTACTAATAATACTGTATCTACATTTAACAGTTTATGTTCTACTACAAATTCATCATTAAGATTTGGTGGATTATGGTGGAATGGAGACCCAAATTATTTGTTAGGGAAACTTGATGATATCGGTATTTGGAACCGAGAGTTAACACAAGACGAGATTACAAGTTTATATTATTCTGAAAATACTTGCCAATCTTTGGTAATTAACACAGGTGTTTTGAGTTTTAACCCACCAACTTACAATAATACAATTACTATATATCCAAATCCTGCGAACGACCACATTACAATTGATTGTGGTAACTTATCTAATGTTTCAGGATGGACTATAAAAATTGTAAATACTTTGGGCCAAGAAGTGTTTAGTGGAGCTATGAATACACAACAATATATTGTGCCACTTAACAGTTGGGGAGGACAAGGGGTATATCTTGTTAAAGTTTATGACGCTTCTAATAATTTATTGAATACTAAGAAAATAATATTGCAATAAAGACTTGATATTTAATGAAATATATAAAACCACAGACCTGAAAAATCTGTGGTTTTTTTATATCAACAATACAATTATGACATAAAATTTATATTGTTAACCGTTCTCTTTTTGCCTCACCAAACAATTCAATATTTTGTTGGTACGAATAATAAGTGCTTGATGTTAATTTGTCTAATTCTTCTTTTTCTTGATAACAAATTTTAATTGATACATACGGGCAAATTTTCTTAACTCGTGATTTTAATTCTAATTCATTAATTTTTGATTCAGTTGTCATTATGAAATTTATGACTAAATTATCATCTGTTAAGATTGGGTGGTAAATCCCTGAAGGCATTAACTTTTTCCACCAAAATCGGTTGTTTAGTAAACTTGTCAGACTTGATTTACTATTAGAAAGCCTTACATATAGGTCATTTATATTCTTCAATCTCCGGAAGTATGTTGAGTTTTCAAAAGCTATTGATATAATGTACCAATGTTTATTGTTATCAAGGTTGTTTATGAATGACTTTATCTTGTATGGTCGCTTTTTCATATTTGATTGGTTGATTATTATACCGGAGATAATCCCCAAGTAGTTATTATCCCCATTTTTGACCAAAAGTGTATATTTTACTACCCCTAAATCCCAGCGAAAAGTTTAGTAAGCAGTACAGTAAATACCTTAAAATGGAAGGTTTATTGAGTTTATTCGGTGTAAATTAAAGTCTAATATGTTTCCAAACTCATCAAATTGTATTAACTCTACCGGTAAATAAGGTATCCTAAGCAGTTCTTCTGTATTGACCAATTTTTCAAGGTCGCTAATTCTTTTAGGAGTAAACTGACTTATATTATATTGAATTTTACAATATTCAATCATTTCAAATATGTTAATTACTTCATCTCCCCCTTCATTAACGACTTCATAAAAATAAATATTTAGGTTGGGGTATTTACATTTCTTTTCATATTGAACAGCTCCTTTTACGAAGGTGGTCTTGCCTACAAGTTTTGACTTGTTTTCTTCAATCACTTTTTTTATGCCGGATATACGGAAGTAATCCATTATAGTTTCATCGTTAATAGGATTTATAGTAATTATCCATTTTTTTAACATTACCGGAAATATTATTCCACTGTCTTCAATTTTTAATAATTCTAATCTATCATATAGCTTTTGCGAGTTTTTGGATTCTTGTGGAAATTGCTTAACGTCATTAATTTCAACGTTACCATTATCATCGTAATTTACATCAAAGCCGAATAGAGGTTCTAATTTTTTCATAATACTTTTTAGATATAAGTATTTCTGATATCAGGAGAAGTTCATTTTTCTAAAAAAAAATTCTAAAAAATTTCAAAGTGGTTTTTGGGATATTAGATATTTTTAACTTTAATAGGATTAAAATCTAAAGAGTTCTGAACCCTAATAAATTGTTTATACCCCCGCAGGACCCCCCGGAGGGATACTTGTAATTTAGCGACTGGAGGGGTTAGGAGGGGGTGATAAAAAAATATTAAAAAAAAACTTGCACAGAATTAAAAAGCGTCGTAACATTGCAAAATAATATCATATACAATTTGGAACCTATTAAAAATAAGAACGGACGTTTAATTTCATTTGATTATGCAAAGGCATTTTCAGGGTTAACTCGTTCTGAACTAAATCTTTTAATAGGTTTGATTCAAAATGATTTTAATCAATTTATTTCTTCTGATATAGAAGTAACGATTCCGTCAATCAAAGAATTAATAGATTTTTCTGACTTTTGGAAGTCCAAGATTGAAGAATTGAAATACCGAGATAATGTTACTTATACACTTTCGGTGGTTAAGAATAGAGAATCATCGCCAACAATATTAGCCAAAGTGAAATGGCATTATAAATTAAACGGGAAAGTGCCTAAATCAAAATATACAAGTGTTCATATTTGCTCTGTAAGCAAATACTTCAAGGATAGAGAAAGTGTGAACTTGAAGAACCCTACTTTAATTTATGACGCTGAAAACAAGATATGGGAATACCTTAATAGAGTATCACCAATAGAGTTAATGAAGATAACAGGAGAAATATACACCCTGTAATTTTTTTTGCTCAAAATGTATATGATTATTTTATCATATACAAAGTTCTTTGACATACTGATATAAATAATTTAAGAAGAGTTGGTCATCTCTAAAAGACCCGCAATACAAACTGCGTAACCAAACACGTTTATAACCTATCGTAAAGGTTCATAAAAATAATAAATTATGAACTTAAACAATTTATCACACGTTGAGTACGTGTCCCCAAAATCAATTAACAGAAATTTAGAATTAGGTAATCTTTACAGAATACCATCCAATTACGAGATGATAAAAGATAACATCTCTACTATGGGTATAATTACCCCTCTTATAGTTAATTCCTTTAACAATATTATTGTGTCCGGAAATTTACGTCATATGATTGCCCTTGAATTAGAACTTCCTTTAGTTCCTGTGTACTTCGTCAATTTAACTGATGATATGAAATTGGTATCTCTATCTTCAAATGTACAAAGAGAGAAGTCCACTATGGATAAGTACAGAGAAATGATAATGTATAAAGAAATTTTCCCAATCAAGAGAGGAAACAGAACCGACTTGTTTCCGGAACTAAAAGAACTTATTAAAGAAAGAGAAATTGCTCTATCTGTTTTTTCAAAAGATACAAGAGACAAATTAAGTTCAATTGGTGTTATGTGTGATGATTTGTTTCCTGATGGACCAGAAAAAATGGAAAAGTATTTTGAAGAAATAGACAACGGGAAATCTACTCTTAATAAGATTTACAGAAAGGTTAAATACCTCCACACCAAGAATAAGTGTAAATCAGTAGTCGTTGGTGGGGATTACAAAAACGGTTCAGTTACAATATACAATAAGTCCTCAGAAACTTTAGAAGAATTGGCTAATGAATCAGTAAACGTTAGTATTTCTTCACCTCCTTATTGGACTATGAAAGTCTACCAATTGGACTCAAGACAATTAGGTCAAGAGGCTACTGTTGATGAGTATATTGATAACTTGAAAAAACACTATTCTGAAGTTTATAGAGTATTAAAAAATGATGGCAGTTTATTTGTCAATATTAACGATTGCTGTAGAGATGGAGAATATCAATTAGTCCCTCAACGCTTTGTATTAATGATGAAATCAATAGGTTTTTGTCTTAATGACGAATTTCAGTGGCTAAAACAAAACCCTCGTCCAACGAGTGGTAAAAGAAGTGTACGAAGACACGAACCAATTTTTCACTTTGTTAAATCAACACAATTCTACTATAATGAAGATTGGTTGAACGGTTATCAAGATGATAATAATTCTTTTTCAATTGGGATTAACGGAGAGGAAGATGATTGTCCGAAACTTACTTCCTCATTAGATTTTTATGGAGGTGTTTTGAAAACAGGTGTTGCTTCAACAAGAGAGTTGAAATCAAAATGTATGCAAGAGTATTCTATTTCGCTTGACCATCAAGGGACATTTCCTCTTAGTGTGCCTGCCATTTGTTTGTTGTTGACATCAAAGCCAAACGATATAATACTTGATAATTTCAACGGCACTTCTGTAACGGGTCAAGCTGTAATGAAGTTGGGTCAAGGGAGAAAATTTGTTGGTTACGAGCCATCTCCTGAATATATGGTTGCGTCTAAGATTAGATTGTCAGAGTATGATTTAAGTAATGTAGCATAACGTAAAATAGACAATTATGATATCAAATACAGAACTTAAGAAACAGATGAAAAAGGACGGGTTGAATTTGGATGATAACCAACTGAATTCAATCCGAACCTTTTTGGTACAGATGGCAACTATTGAGTACAATCAATATAGAGAACAAAAAAGCAAGGTTCAAAATTGCCAATCAAGCAACATTATTGAACTTAGCCATAACACAGAAGAACTTAACCTAAACATCGCTTAACTATGAAAAATGTAATTACTTATAGTCGTTCGGCTACAGAAGAAAAAATTATTGACACGAGAACAGGAGAATATGTAGACCCTTTACAATATCAAAATGAATTAATAATGGAATTTTGTAATTGCTATAATTACAATGTTATAGAACATTTTGAAGAAATTTATAGATGTAATACATTCAACCGTCCTGAATGGAAAAAATTAAAGAAACTAATTAAAAAAAATTATAAAGGCGAATCACATATAGACTCAATTATAATATTAAGACCTGATAGGTTTTCAAGAAACCTAATTTTATCATTTTCTGAAATTACTTCTTTATCAAAATTAGGATGTGAAATAGAGTTTGTTGAAGGACAGGTGGATGTTAATAATCCTGAAGCATTACTATTCCAAGCCATTGGTTTTGCTTTGCCAGAGATTGAAAATCGTAAAATATCAAAACGCTCAAAAGAAGGCACACATAAAGCACGACTTAATGGATGTTTCACCGGAACGCCACCAAGAGGTTTTAGATGTGTAAGGGTTGGAAAAGATGCGACTTTAGAATTCAGTCAAGATGCTGACCTAATCCGTCAGGGATTTGAAAAAATGGCTTCCGGTTTATATTCAGCTGATGAAGTGAGAAAATTGTTAAATGGACAAGGAATGAAATTGAGTAAAAATCAGTTTCCTAACATAATCAGAAATCAGACTTACTCAGGTAAAATAGTTGTAAAACAACTTGGCAATCAACCGGAACTAATAGTTCAGGGTCTTCACCCTGCACTTGTGTCTGAAGAGTTATTTGCCAAAGCAAATGAAGAGTTGGTTAGTAGTAAAAGAAATATGGACTTTAATGGAGTTAAGATAAATGTTTCAACTCACGAAAACTGGCAAGAATTAAACTTTAATATAAATTGACTATGAAAAATGTAATAATCTGTTCCCGTGTTTCAACTGACGAACAAGCTCAGCAAGGGTATTCTTTGGAATACCAAGAAGAAATAATAACAAGATATTGTATCAATAAAGGATATAACATTATAAAATCTTTCAGAGAGGATTATTCAGCAAAAGATTTTAATCGTCCCCAATGGAAAAAAATAAAATTATTAGTTCAAGAAAGAAGAAGAAAAACAGACTCAATAGATGCTGTTATTTTTCTTCGTCCCGATAGATTTTCCCGTAATCTAATTTTATCTTTTTCGGAAATCGCAACTCTATCTAAAATTGGATGTGAGATTGAGTTTGTAGAAGGACAGGTGGATGATTCTAATCCTGAAGCACTATTACTCCAAGCGATTGGATTTGCTCTTCCTGAGGTTGAAAATCGTAAAATATCTAAACGTTCCAAAGAAGGTTCCCACAAGGCCCGATTAAATGGATGTTTCACCGGAACTGCTCCAAGAGGATACAAATGTGTCAGAGTTGGAAAAGATGCTACATTAGAGTTTAGTCAAGATGCTGACTTAATTCGCCAAGGATTTGAAAAAATGGCATCAGGTTTATATACCGCTGATGAAGTGAGAAGATGGTTAAATGGACAAGGAATGAAAATGTGTAAAAATCAATTCCCAAACATAATCAGAAATCTGACTTACTCCGGAAAAATATTAGTTAAAGCATTTGGTAATCAACCGGAACAAATAGTTCAAGGTCTTCATCCTGCACTTATATCCGAAGAGTTGTTTGCCAAAGCAAATGATGTATTGAGTGGGAGAAAAAGAAATATGGACTTTAAGAGTGATAAGATTAATTTATATCCACTCAAAGGGCTTTTGTGCTGTCCAACTCACGGGAGAACCTTGTCTGCATATGCTTCAACAAGCAGAAATGGTAATAAGTTTCACTATTACATTTGCACAAAACCCCACGTTAAATGTGATAGATATCCAACTCATATCGTCCATAATCAAGTGGAGAGAATTTTAACAAACATTCAATTCTCGGCTCAATTGATATCTACATACCGAGCCACATTGGAAGGGTTGTTTGATAATGATGATTTGAATAGAAAAAAGAACATCCAAAAGTCATTAGATGAAGTTGAAAGATTAAATAAAAGAAAGTCATTTGTTGAAGAACAATATATGGATGGAGAACTTCCGGCACAGGAGTATCAAGACCTTAAAAACAACATCAATACTCGTTTGTTTAATGAGAAAAATAAACTTCAAGAACTTCAAGAAGTACTATCGCCTTTCAGAGAATATTTGGATAAACAAGTTCCAATGTTGGAAGATTTAGTTGGATTTTATAAATCGGTTGATGGGAGAACTAAAAATAAAATTCTTGGCTGCATCTTTTCTGAAAAGTTACATCTTGAAGAAAAAAAAGTTGCAACACCTAAATTCACAACTCCAATAGAACTTTTGCTCAATGCCAGTAAGGTTTTGCAAAATGGTAAAATTAAAAAAGAGGTCAATAATGACCTCTTTCTTCAATTAGCTCCCCACAGTATTGTATTATCGAACCGATTTAAGAATGATTTGGTAAAGTTATATTTTTTACACGAATCAATTTACAATCCAAAAAATAATTTTTAGGGAATTTATATGTCCGAGGGAATTTTTTAAAGAAACTGACATATTTATAT
>CANGCT010000025.1 GCA_947452415.1 Flavobacteriaceae bacterium | reverse complement strand
TTTGAATTTGTATGCGAAGGGGTAACCCAAGGTATAAAAGATTTGAATGTACAAACCGATGTGCCTGTGATATTTTGTTTGTTAACCGATAATAACGAACAACAATCCATTGATAGAAGTGGAGGAATTCACGGAAATAAAGGAACCGAAGCCGCCATTTCCGCTATTAAAATGGCCGAATTGAGACGGATTTCCGAAAAAGAGTAACGTTTTAAAACTTCAAAATATAAAACCTATTTCTAATCGAATAGGTTTTTCTTTTTTAGTACCTTCTTAACTATATTTACCAATAGTTTTTACTTAAATTTGCTAACTTTGTTTTCCTAAAACCCAAAACCTAGAACCCAGAACCTAAAAAATGTCAAGCATAATTCAATTACTTCCCGATCACGTTGCTAACCAGATTGCTGCTGGAGAAGTAGTACAAAGACCTGCATCTGTAGTTAAAGAATTACTAGAAAATGCAGTCGATGCTAAAGCAACCGATATTAAATTGATTATTAAAGATGCGGGAAAAGCATTGGTTCAAGTTATTGATAACGGACTAGGGATGAGTGTTACCGATGCGCGTTTGTGTTTTGAACGCCATGCAACTTCTAAAATCCGTCAAGCGGAAGATTTATTTTCTTTGCATACCAAAGGATTTCGTGGAGAGGCATTGGCTTCTATTGCTGCGATTGCCCATGTGGAGATGAAAACCAAGCAAGATCAAGAAGAACTAGGAAACCACATTATTATTGAAGGTAGTAAATTTGTCTCGCAAGAACCTGCAGTTTTGCCCAAAGGGACTTCCTTTGCAGTGAAAAATCTTTTTTATAATATTCCGGCACGACGTAATTTCCTTAAATCCGAAACGGTAGAATTTCGTCATGTTGTGGATGAATTCCAAAGGGTGGCTTTGGCGCATCCCAATATTTATTTCACGATGTACCACAACGGAAGTGAAATGTTTAATTTGCCAAATTCCAATTTCCGACAACGAATTGTAACTATTTTTTCGGGAAAAACCAATGAAAAATTAGTTCCGGTTCAAGAAGAAACCGAAATTGTAACCATTCAAGGATTTGTAGGAAAACCAGAATTTGCTAAGAAAAATAGATCCGAACAGTTCTTTTTTGTCAATGATAGATACATAAAAAGTGGCTATTTGCACCATGCGGTGATGAATGCCTACGATGGATTGTTGCCTAATGGCGCACAACCTAGTTATTTTATCTATTTAAATGTGCCGCCCAATACCATAGATATTAATATTCATCCAACTAAAACGGAGATTAAGTTTGATGACGAACAAGCCTTGTATGCCATTTTGCGATCGGCTATAAAACACAGTTTAGGGCAGTTCAATGTTGCTCCAGCATTAGATTTTGATAGAGATCCAAATTTGGATACGCCTTACGATTACCAAAATAAAAATGCCGAATATCCAACGGTTCAAGTGGATAGAACCTACAATCCTTTCTCGGATGAAAAGCAATCGAGTCCTTTTTCGGGTGGCACTTCTTCTTATAAAAAAGCGGAAACTACGCAAAGTTGGGAGAGTTTGTATGTAGGATTGAAACAAGATACCTTGGAAGTGGAGAATTTTACTTTTGAAAATGAAGAAGTTACGGCTTCATTTTTTGATGAAAAAGAAGAGGAGCAAGTTGCAAAGCATACGTACCAAATTCAGAAAAAATATATCGTAAGTCCGATTAAATCGGGAATGGTAATTATTAACCAGCATCGAGCACACCAACGTGTTTTGTACGAACAGTTTTTAACTAATATGACTGTTAATCAAGCATCTAGTCAGCAATTATTATTTCCGTTGCAATTTCATTTTTCTGTAAATGAGATGAAAATAATTACCGAATTACAACCAGCATTAGAAAATACCGGATTTGTTTTTGAAACTTTGAATGAAGAATATCTTCAAATTTCAGGGATACCGGCCAATACTTCCGAAAGTGAAGTTGCCTCCGTTTTAGAACAATTAATTAGCGATTTGCAAGACGGAATTCCCGATAGTAGTTTTAGTCAAAACGACACCATTGCCAAATCGATGGCTAAGAGTTTGGCGGTAAAAACGGGAACCTATTTGACCGAAAAAGAACAAGAAAATTTGGTAAATAATCTATTTGCTTGTAAAGACCCTAATGTTTCCCCTTTTCAAAAACCCACTTTCATCACCATTCGGGTGGAAGATATTGATAAAAGATTTGCCTTATGATGAATATCACTCCAGTTGTAAAACAACTTTTGATAATTAATTTTATCTTTTTTATTGGTTCGCAATTAGTGCCTGTTTCCTATGATTTATTTTCTTTGTATTATCCAGAAAGTGATAAATTCAAACTTTGGCAGCCATTAACCCACATGTTCATGCATGGTGGTGTTGCACATATCTTTTTTAACATGTTTGCGTTATATTCTTTTGGAAGTGCTTTAGAGCATTTTTGGGGAGGTACCAAATTTATATTTTTCTATATTTCCTGCGGATTGGGAGCAGCCTTTTTACATACTTTTGTAAATTACGTTCAAATTCACTATCTATTGAATGATATCGCCAATTTGAATTTATCCAAAGCCGATATTCATTTACTTTTAAATGCCGATTTCCAATCTGTTTTCGATGTAGATGGACATCTTTTGCCAAGTAAAATGAAAACAATTTTAGAAACTGCACACTGTACCCAAGAGCAATTTAATACCATTGTTCAGGCTTCAATGGTTTCTAAAGTTCCAGTTGTTGGTGCTTCTGGTGCTATCTACGGATTGTTAGTTGCATTTGCTTTTATGTTTCCGGTTGCCGAATTGGGAATTATGTTTATTCCGATTCCGATAAAAGCCAAATATTTTGTCCCTGGATTACTAGCAGTCGATTTATTTTTAGGATTTAAAGGACAATCTATCTTTGGTGCAGGAAGTACAGGTATTGCCCACTTTGCCCATATTGGTGGAGCCATAACTGGTTTTATTATGATGTGGTATTGGAAGAAAAAGCAATTTGATCATAAACGTTGGAATTAATCGTTACAGAGATATGAATATTATAGACGATATAAAATTACAGTATAAAATAGGTGGCTTGGCCAATAGAGTTATCTATTGGAATGTAGCAGCATTCTTACTTTCGTTGATTTTTTTCTACCAGTATAGAGAAGGTGTATTCCAATTTCCAAATTGGATTTGCTTGTCCTCCAATCCGAATGACGTACTCTATTTTCCTTATACCATATTAACTTATGCTTTTCTTCATAGCGGATTTTGGCATTTGTTTTTTAATATGACTGTGTTGAATTTTTCCAGTAGATTGTTTTTAACTTTTTTTACCCAAAAACAATTTTTAGGATTGTACTTGTTGAGTGCTGTTTTCGCAGGATTGGCATTTGTATTGGGATATTATTTTTTAAATTTAAATTCTACTTTGGTTGGTGCTTCGGCAGCCGTAATGGCAATTTTAGTCGCTACAACTACTTACCAACCCTTGATGGAAATTCGATTGTTATTGGTTGGAAATGTGAAGTTATGGCATTTAACAGCAGTTATACTTTTGTTGGATGCAATGCAATTTTTATCGGATAATACAGGTGGTCATATTACCCATTTGGCAGGGGCTATTTTTGGTGTGATTTATATAAAATTACTTCAAAACGGAACCGATTTAAGCAACATCGTGTCCACCGTAATTGATTTTTTTGTTAATTTGTTTCAACCTAGCAAGAAAACACCATTCAAAAAAGTACATGTTAATCCGAAAAAGCCTTTTGCTAAAAGTACTAGCAAGATTGTAGTAAAAGATAAATCGCAACAACAAATAGACGAAATTCTAGATAAAATTAGTCAATCAGGTTACGATGCATTAACAGCCGAAGAAAAAGAATTTCTTTTTAAAGCGGCAAAATAGAGGGAGGTTTAAAAGTTTAAGGTTTAAGGTTTCAAGTTGTGTCAAATAAAAAACTTACAAACTTAATGCCTTAGCACCTTAGCATCTTTACAGAAAATAAATGAAAAAACTATCTTGGTTTAATAAAGTAATGTTCTCCTTTAATATAGTACTCACTGTATTGACGTTCCTTGCCTATGTTTTGCCATTTCTTGCGCCAACATTTTTCCCGTTTTTATCGGTTCTAACTTTGATTCTTCCTTTGTTTTTAATTGTGAATGGGTTGTTTTTTATTTATTGGATGTTCCAATTAAAACGACAAATGATTCTTTCCGGAATCGTATTAATTATCGGAATTACCTTTGTAAATAAGTTTTACAAATTCGCTTCCAATCCGCAGCCAGAAGAAGACAAAGATTTTATTGTGATGAGTTACAACGTTCGGTTGTTCAATCTTTTCAATTGGCTTCCTCAAGAGCATGTTGGCGATACCATCCGACAGTTTATCAACGATCAAAATCCAGACATTCTTTGTATTCAAGAATATTCCAAAACGGCCAAAGTAGATTTGCGTGTGTACAAACACCGATTTATTTTTATGCAAGGCAAAAATATTAAAACCGGGCAAGCCATATTTTCTAAATATCCTATTGTAGATCAAGGGAATATTGAGTTTCCAGAATCAGATAATTTAATTGTGTATGCAGATGTCCGAAAAGGGAAAGATACAATTCGTATATATAATATGCACTTGCAGTCGATAAAAATTTCTCCAGATGTTAATGAAATACAAGATAATGTAGATTCTATTAGCCAGCAAAAATCGCAACTGATGGTGCGACGAATTAGCCAAGCATTTAAAAAACAGCAACTGCAAGCCGAAATTTTACGGAATCATAAAAAGGTATGTCACTACCCAATGATAATTTGTGGCGACATGAATAACAGTGCCTTCTCGTACGTATACCGAAGTATTAAAGGAAACCTAAGCGATTGCTTTGAAGAGGCTGGAAATGGCTTTGGAGAAACCTATAATTTTAAATATTACCCAGCACGAATTGACTATATTTTTGTAGATAAACGAATGAAGGTAAAAAGTTTTGAAAACTTTCCGTTATTTAAAAATTCCGATCATTTTCCTATTTTGACTAGGCTGATGATGGAGTGATTATAACGATTGATTCTTCAAATAATCTTTAGCATAACGCCCTTCATTGAATAATAAATCCAAAATACTTAGGTTGTTTATAAATCCATGTTTATCGCCAAATACTTGGGTGTAGTGATCCAATTGGGTAATGTCTTTCTTACCATTAATTAAATAACGATAATCGGTTTTGTCATTTACATCGTGAAAATATTCTGTGGTTTTTTTGGGTGTAAAATTCATCCCCAAACATTTAGAAACAAGTTCCATAGTTTGCAAATTCAAATCCATTAAAAAAGTATGTTTTTTAGTAAAAATTGGACGTAAATCATCCTCAAAATATTCAAAAAAAGGAGAAGTTCTATAGGCCGCTTCTAGCGATTTGAAATGTTGTTTTTGCCAATCAAATGCAGTTTCCAATTTTACATCTTGAATTTTCTGGTGTGCATTTTCAGAATGTTTTATTGGAATATTCAATAACTGAATGCCATTCGGACTATAAATGTACATTCGGTTACGGTTGGTTTGTTTCTGGAAATTATCTTCCATTTCCAAAGTCACTGTTTCGGCATTTGCTATAGCAACATAGTGACTTATAGAAGGAAAATAACTTGGGTGAATTATAATATTCATTTATTTTGCTAGTATTAGTTTCGGGTTTCAAATTATTCGAATTTTTATAAAACCCGTAACTTGAAACCCGCAACCTTTTAAACTTTTTTATCTGCTTTGCGTTTTTTCCAGAAATATTCTCCTACAAAATACAAGGCCAATAAACCTAAGAAATATTTAAAGAAAGATTGTGGTTGCCCTTTACCACTAACTGTGGTAAACAATCTATTCCATCGGATTTTATTCATGATTCCAACGCCATTAGAATCCCAACTCATCCAAATAAAAATTGGTTTCCCTACAATGTGATCTTCTGGTACATAACCCCAATAACGGCTATCTTCGGAGTTATGACGGTTGTCTCCCATCATCCAATAATAGTTTTGTTGGAATGTATAGGATTTGATTTTAGCGCCATTAATATAAATATCAGAACCTTTTATCTCTAATTTATTTTTTTCGTATTCGGTAATAATTCGGCTATAAAAAGGCAACGTTTCTAAATTTAACGCCACTGTTTTTCCAGCTTGCGGAATATAAATTGGCCCAAAATTATCTACATTCCAGTTTTCAGTATGTGGGAAAATGGATTTGTCTATTTCTTTATGAATGATTCTAGTTACCGATTTTATTCCGGGAACATTTTTAAAGCGCTCTACACTAGTAGCAGGTAATGCACTAAAATAGATGGTGTCCTTAGTATTGTTGATGCCATATCTATCGGTAATATCCAATTCTTTAAACAACGATTCAAAGTCAATAGAAGTCTCAGGATCAATCGCCATTTTGTATGAAAACTGAGGTTTTGCTCTTTCAGGAAATATAAGTTCTTTGCCATTTACAAAAACAATTCCGTCTTTAATTGCTAATGAATCTCCAGCAATACCAACACATCGTTTTACATAATTTGACTTTTTATCTACAGGTTTGTCTGCTTTTCTACCTGAGGTATCGAAGAATTTTTCTACCGTATCTACTGGCCAGTTGAAAACTACAATATCGTTATTTTTTATTTTTTCGATACCCGGAAATCTAAAGTAAGGCAATTGTGGCCATTTAAGATACGACTTGGTATGAATTAACGGTAAGGTATCGTGAACCATTGGCGCAGCAACAGTAGTCATGGGTACTCTAGCTCCATAATTCATTTTGCTTACAAAAAGGAAATCACCAATTAATAACGATTTTTCTAACGATGCTGTAGGGATAGTAAACGGTTGAATGAAATAAGTATGTACAAAAGTTGCAACAATTATTGCAAACAAAAGCGAACTTACTGTATCACCAGTTTTGCTAACAGCAGTGGTATCTCTTTCAGTTGAATAAATTACTTCTTGGGTGTAATTAACATAGTAAATGTATAGTCCACAAGTAACTATTCCTAAGAACGTATCTAACGTAGATCTTCTACCAAAACTGCGTAAAGTTTCTACCCAAATTACTGGAAACATAATTAAATTAATGATAGGAATAAACAACAAGAAAGTCCACCACGTTGGGCGATTGATGATTTTCATCAATACAATAGAGTTGTAAATTGGAATTCCTGCCTCCCAGGATTTTCTACCTGCTTTTTCGTATAATTTCCAAGTTCCTAAATAATGAATTAGTTGAACTCCAAGAAAAAAGATAAACCATTGATAAATGTTCATAGTGTTTAGTTTTTGTGGTTAAAGAAAATAGAAAATAGAGAAAAGAAAATAGACCTAATTAAGACCATTTTGAAATGACCTAGTCATTCTTTGAAATTCTTCTATTTTTATTTCTAATTTTTGAAATGTTATTTCTGTTATATATTTTCTGTGTTTTGCAACGATTAATTGAGTTATTAATTCAAATGAGGACCCTAATGAAATATCTAAAAAATGACTAAAAGATTTATCTGTTCTTGAAGATCCTTCGGCTATATTACTTGGCATTGAAACTGAACATCGACTTATTTGTGAACATAAATCATATCTTTCATGTTTCGGAAAATCAATTAATAGATCAGAAACATCGTTTGCAATTTCAATTCCTAATTGCCAGATTTTTAAATTCTTATAATTGTGACGTCTATTAGAATCCATAGTTGATAATTTATTCTAAATTCTCTTCTCTATATTCTTTATTCTTTCCTCTATTCCTAATACGTCTTTCATCGTGAAAACTCCTTTTTTACCAACCAACCATTCCGCTGCAATGATTGACCCTAAGGCAAATCCGTCCCGACTGTGTGCTGTATGTTTTATTTCTATTGTATCCACTTCCGATGTATAAAAAATGCTGTGGGTTCCTGACACATTTTCAATTCGTTGTACGTCAATATAAATTTCATTAGCCTTAACATTGTTATCCAAAGTCCAATTTTTATATTCGGAATTTTCGATAATTTCTTTTGCTAACGTAATTGCAGTTCCACTTGGTGCGTCTAGTTTTTGGGTATGGTGAATTTCTTCCATAGTGGCAGAATAATTTTTAAATTTCGACATCATTTTTGCTAAATAATTATTCAATTCAAAAAATAAATTCACACCTAAACTAAAATTTGATCCATAAATAAAAGAACCTTTTTTGTTTTCACATAGCGCTACCATTTTTGGATATTCTTGAAGCCAACCTGTGGTTCCCGAAACTACTGGAATTCCGGTATTTAAACACTCCGAAATATTTGCAACAGCAGAAGTAGGAACACTAAAATCAATTGCAACATCGGCATTTTCTAATCCAGAATAAGTAGTACTACTAGATTTTCGGAGTACAATTTCATGTCCACGTTCAAAGGCAATTTTTTCAATTACCTTTCCCATTTTTCCGTATCCTAATAGTGCTATTTTCATTTGAGGTTAGTTGGCTTGTGCTTTAGTTTGTTACAAATATTAAGAAAACTTTACAATTTCCAAGTTACACAAATTCCTAAATCTTGTTTTGTAGTAAATTCGTTTCGGTATAAATCGGGTTTAAACGTAAGATTATCGTTTACATTAAATTGCATTAAATGTGCGTCTACATTGGCATCTACAATATTTAAAACATAAAATAACCCTGTAAGTAAAGCCGATAAATCTCTATTTTTTTGATAGAATTTTTGAGCCGAAATCAGTCGGGAATTATCTAGATAAGTATAATCATCATCGTTAAAACCTTCTAGTCTTCGCTTATAAGCATCTCTATATAAATGGTACTTTTTATTATTACTCATATAGAAATAAATGGTAGTCCCTAAGGCTCCATAAACTAAAGGTAACTTCCAATATTTTTTATTATAAACTTGTCCAAGACCTGGAAAAACTGCTGAATAAAAAGCAGCCTTAGATGGAGCAAGCATGTTCATTTTGGTTTTTTTTACAGTATCCGTAACGCGTAACCCTTCACCTAATTCGGTTTGTGCCAATAGGGTAGTGTTTCCTAAAAGGATGGTGAAAAGGAGTATGTAAAAAAACCGAGCCACTAACCGTTGATTAGTTTTATTATTCTATTAAAATCCTCTTCGGAGTGGAATGGAATTGCTATTTTTCCTTTGCCATTTCCAGCAACTTTAACTTCTACTTTAGCGCCAAAGAAATTCGTAAAGGCTTTCTTTTGGGTTTCTCCAATAGTAAATGATGTACTTGCTTTGGCTTTTACAGGAGCAGGTTTTAAACCATCTTGGTGTTTTTTTACCAAAGCCTCCGTATCTCGAACCGAAAGATTTTGACTAACAATTTTTTGATATATATCGGTCTGAATATCTTGGTCTTCAATAGTAATCATTGCACGTCCGTGGCCCATACTGATGAAGCCATCTCGAATACCAGTTTGAATTATCGGATCCAATTTTAAAAGACGTAAATAATTGGTAATCGTAGAACGTTTTTTTCCTACACGTTCGCTCATTTGCTCTTGCGTAAGTTGAATTTCTTCAATTAAACGTTGGTACGAAAGCGCTATTTCAATAGGATCTAAATCGTGTCGTTGTATGTTTTCTACCAACGCCATTACTAACGATTCGTTATCATTAGCAATACGAATATAAGCTGGAATTGTAGTAAATCCAACTAATTTTGAAGCACGCAAACGACGTTCTCCTGATATCAATTGGTATTTATTGAATTCTAATTTTCTAATGGTAATTGGCTGAATTACCCCAAGTTCTTTAATAGAAGATGCTAATTCTTTTAACGAATCTTCATTAAAATTAGTTCTGGGTTGAAACGGATTTATTTCAATAGTATCGATATCTACTTCAAGGATATTACCTACAACTTTATCTGCATTTTTATCGTCTACGGATTTAATGTCGTTATCTGGATCTTTTAATAATGCCGATAAACCGCGACCTAAAGCTTGTTTTTTTATTGCTTTTGCCATAAATTAATTGCTATTTTTTTTGATAACTTCTTCTGCTAAACTTAAGTAATTGGTAGCTCCTTTACTGGTTGCATCAAAAGCTATTATACTTTCTCCAAAACTTGGAGCTTCACTCAATTTTACATTTCGTTGGATGATTGTTTTAAAAACCATATCGTTAAAATGTTTTTGAACCTCTTCTACCACTTGATTTGAAAGGCGTAAACGCGAATCGTACATGGTTAATAGTAGTCCTTCGATATCTAATTCGGGGTTGTGAATTTTTTGAACACTTTTGATAGTATTCAATAATTTACCCAAACCTTCTAAAGCAAAATATTCACATTGAATAGGGATAATCACACTATCTGCAGCAGTTAAGGCATTTAGTGTAAGCAATCCTAATGAAGGTGCGCAGTCTATAATAATGTAATCGTACTGCTCTTTGATTTTTTCTAATGCTTGCTTAAGCATGTATTCTCTATTTTCCTTGTCTACCAATTCAATTTCAATAGCAACAAGATCAATATGTGATGGAATTACGTCTACATTTGGAGAAGTCGATTTAATTATTGCCTCTTCAGGAGTGTTACTATGTTCTAATATTTGGTAGGTTCCTATTTCTACATTTTCTACATCAATACCTAATCCGGAACTTGCATTTGCTTGCGGATCGGCATCAATTAGTAAGACTTTTTTTTCTAAAACACCTAGTGATGCGGCTAAATTAACCGAAGTTGTCGTTTTTCCTACACCACCTTTTTGGTTGGCTATTGCAATGATTTTACCCATTTATACTATTCAAAATTTGAGTGGTAAAAATACAATTTATTATGGTTTATAAAAGTGTTATTTGTTAACAATCTTGTAAATTTAGTGTTCTGCTTTTTGAGTTCTGTTTTAAGTGTTTAATTTGCAGTTATTCATAGACCGATTTTAAATTAAAAAGAGCCCTAGAAATTTCCTAGAGCTCTTTTTTATAGGGTAAATACTTTTAATTAATTAAAATTTTCTTAGTCAAAAATTGATTATTGGAACTTAATTTAAGGAAGTAAAATCCTTGAGGCAAATTCTCTAAAGTATAAGAGTTATTGTTAAAAACTGGATTTCTCAGTTCTAAAAGCAATTGACCGTTAAGATTTATTAATTGCAAATCATCAATAAATATAGAACTATTTATATTGACTTTATGATCATTCGATGGGTTTGGATATACCGAAACATTTATAGAATCAAAAGTGGTAGTATTTAAAAAGCTTCCCCAAATTTGAAAAACATATTCTGGGTGGTCAATAAATGGATTTCTATTTGCTTGAACATTATAAATTGCATTGTTTCGATCGATTTCTTTTTGACTTACAGGATCTGCTATATGCCAACTGTATAATAAATCTAAATACCATTGTTCAAATACTTTATCACTACTACCATCAAGAACCGTGTCGCCACTCGGATTAAGTGTTTGCCAAGAACTTATTAGATTCTCATAGCAAGTGGCAACATAAAAATAATTACGAGCAAAATCTCCTTTAAATTCATCTGAAGGTTCAAAAACATTTATTGTATAAGGATAGTTTGGTGTTATACAAGAACCTATTTTCCATCCGTTTCCAATTGGGTTTGTTACCGATGGATTTACAGTTCCATATGCTAAATTTCCTCTCAAACCATTATCTTTTTTATCTGAAGGCATAACAATAAATGCATCCGAATACATTGGATAAACTTGTCCTCCAAACCAACTTTGAGGAAAAGTATGTTCTTTGTTAAATCTTTGGCATTCTATAGTTCCCAAAGTTCCGTCGTCTTGGTTTCCACCATTAGTAACGGTTCCAAAAATAAAATTACAGTTAGAATATATTTCCCAAACGTATCCATTTTCTGGCCTAACATCTGATGTAGTAAATAAGCTCCACAATCCAGCTCCATATATTAAAGTGTTGTGTGGGCTTATTTTATTGTATAGCTGAGTTTTTAATTCAAATCCAGTACCTGTAGCGGAGTTATAATAACCGTCCGGAATTTGAGCAAATCCAAAAGTTATAGTTAATAGAGTAAGTATAGAATATGTTTTTCGCATGTCTTTTTATAATTTACGTTCTAATAATGCCATATAAAATCCATCAAAACCCGATTGGGATGCTAAAACTTTGGAATCTTTTATAAAGGTAAAACTTTTTCCAATTTCAGTAGCCAAGAATTTCTTAATTTGTTCTTCATTTTCTGAAGGAAGAATAGAGCAAGTAGCATAAACTAATTTACCCCCTGGTTTCACAATTTTAGAATAACTTTCTAATACTTCGGCTTGTATTTTTCGGATGTTATCAATAAATTCAGGTTGTAATTTCCATTTGGCATCTGGGTTTCTTTTAAGTACTCCTAGTCCACTACAAGGAGCATCAATTAATACTCTATCTGCTTTTTCATAAAGTTTTTTAATAACTTTAGTAGAGTCAATTATTCGATATTCAATATTGAAAGCACCATTTCTTTTGGCACGAAGTTTCAATTGCTTTAATTTACTTTCATACAAATCCATAGCAATTAATTGCCCTTTGTTTTGCATTAAGGATGCCATGTGCAAGGTTTTTCCTCCTGCACCAGCACAAGTATCTACAACTCGCATTCCGGGTTGTAAGTCTAAAAATGCAGCAACCAATTGTGAAGATGCATCTTGCACTTCAAATAACCCTTCTTTAAAAGCATCAGTCATAAAAACATTAGCACGTTCTTTAAGTACTAAAGCATCGGGTTGGTTGGGTAAGAATTCGGTTTCGATATTCAAATCCATTAAAATAGCATGCAATTTTTCTCTGGTAGTATTTAAAGTGTTTACTCTTAATATTACTTGTGCTTGTTTATTTTGAGCCGCAATTTCTTTAGTCCATAGTTCTTCACCTAATTCTTTTGCGCCTAATTCATCCATCCAATCCGGAATCGATTCGCGCATTTTTCTTACTTTAGATAATTCGTCAAATCGCCCTTTAATTTTACGTTCTGGAGTTCCTTCTAACTGTCTCCAATCGGGAATAGGGTATCCGCGCAAAACGGCCCATACAGAAAACATTCGCCAAATATCTTCACGATTATAAGGTTCTTTAACTTCGGCAATTTCGGCATAAAGTCGCTTCCAACGAACTACTTCGTAGATGGTTTCGGCAACAAATTTCCTATCAGAACTTCCCCAACGTTTGTCTTTTTTTAATGCGCGTGCAACCACTTTGTCAGCGTATTCACTTTCGTTAAATATAGCATTTAGGGAGTCAATTGTAGTATAAACTAAATTTCGGTGTAATCTCATGGTGTAAAAATAACTTCTTTCTATTTGGACGATGTCCTCGGGTGAGCCTACAAATGTATTGCTTTTTTATAGAAACAAAAAGAAGTATTCTTAAAAACCTTTGGAATTAAGAATACCTCTTTATATTGCTATATTTTATGTTAATTAATGACTTAGGTGGGAGTCAATTCGTTTCATATTAATGATTTCTGGTGGGTGTAAAACCATTGGAAATTGTTCTACTTTAACCGAGCTACTATCTAATCCGAAACCTTTTTCTTCCGACAAACTGAATTTTTTCATGAAGAAATAAGCATTCATAATGATGTTTTCAAAGAAGGTTAAATCACTGTCATTAGATAGAAATTTTTCAGAAAGTACAAATTTGAAGTCTCCAATAATATTGTTTTTATTTAAAGACTCGTAGCGACTTGTAATATCCATTTCGCCTTTACTTACCATATCTTTAATAACTTCTTTAAACATTAAGTTGATTTTAGTAGGCTCTCTAAATCCGAGGTAGAAATCCACTCGGTACAAATCGTCTTTAATGACTTCGGTAACTTTATATTCTTTTTTATAAGGTTCACTTAAAATATTTACGTGAATAAACCAATACAAATCGGCTCTTTTTGGTCGTTTTTGAAGAATGGAGTACATTACTTTTTCTTCAATTTCATCCACTCTATTGGAATTAGTCATGTAAACTAAATGCGTTGCATATTTAGGAATGGATAAATCCAAACTTAACTCAGCCAATACTTTTTTATACGAATCAATCTTAACCATTTTAGTATAGTTTTTGCTAATTTTCTTAGCTAAATACCAGGTTGACATGATGCCAATTAATACAGAAGCAATGAATAAAGTTACATAACCACCATCCATAAACTTTGTAATATTGGCCGCCAAAAAGCTAAATTCAATGACAAGATAAAGTAATATTAATGGCGCAATAAAATACCACTTTACTCTTTTCATTATTAAATAAAAATTAAGTAATATGGTAGTCATTATCATACATAAAATTATAGCTAAACCATAAGCATGCTCCATGTTGCTAGATTCTTGAAAATGCCAAACAATGCCTACACAACCAAAAAATAATAACCAGTTAATAGATGGAATATACAATTGTCCCTTAACATCCGTAGGGAATTTGATTTTTACTTTAGGCCAGAAGTTCAATCGCATGGCTTCGTTAATCAAGGTAAATGATCCGCTTATTAAGGCCTGAGAGGCAATTACTGCAGCAAGTGTTGCAACAACAATTCCTAAAGGTTTAAACCATTCGGCCATGATTAAATAAAACGGATTGGTATTATTTGCACCTAGTTCTGATAATTTTTTTCCGGCATGCAGTAATAAGTAAGCACCTTGTCCAAAGTAATTTAATACTAAAGTTGTTTTTACAAATGCCCAACTTATACGGATATTTTTTCTACCGCAGTGTCCCATATCAGAGTATAATGCCTCGGCTCCAGTAGTGCATAAAAATACAGCTCCTAATATAAAGAAACCTTGATTACTAACATCACTTGTCAATAAATGATACGCATAATAGGGGTTTAATGCTTTGAAAACTTCTATGTTGGTTCCAATTTGGATTACTCCCAATACGGCTAACATCGAAAACCATATAAGCATCATTGGTGCAAAGAATTTTCCAACTAATTTGGTGCCAAATTGCTGAATGGTAAACAAAACGAACAAAATTGCTATTACAATAGGAACGGTAGGAATATCTGGTTTAAAAATTCGCAATCCTTCAACTGCGGAGGAAACTGAGATAGGAGGGGTGATGATTCCATCGGCAAGTAAGGCACTTCCTCCAATTATGGCAGGAACAATAAGCCATTGAATTTTAGTTCTTTTTACTAAAGCGTACAAAGCAAAAATTCCACCTTCGCCATGATTATCGGCACTTAAGGTAATTATTACATACTTTAAAGTAGTTTGTAAAGTTAAGGTCCAAAAGATACAAGAGAGACCTCCTAAAATTAAATCTTTAGAAATTACACTATTTCCAATTATGGAATTCATTACATACAAAGGAGAAGTTCCAATATCTCCATAAATGATTCCTAATGTAATTAATAATCCTGCTGCCGAAAGCTTGCTGTGAAGATCTTGATGACTATGCGAACTCATACTATTTTATTAAAAGAATGCAAATGTATTACTTTTAGATATTTGAAACTCAATTTGTGAAATAAATATTCATTTTAAATAAATAATTTTAAGAATGTTATTTAAATAATAATTTTGACATAAAAAAAGCACCAATGAAAATTGGTGCTTTTAGTTTTAAGTAATAATTTATCTTCTTCCACCACCAGAGTTTCTTTCTCTGCCACCACCAATATTTCTTGGACTTTGATTACCATTATTTCTAGGTTCTGAAGCACGTGGTGTACTATTTTCAAAATTTCTAGGAGTACTACTAGTACTTCTTGGTGAAGTAGTATTATTATTTCTTGGCATGCTAGAAGTATTTACTCTTGGTTCTGTTGATCGTGTTGGACTAGAGGTAGTATTTCTTGAAGTGCTACTTTCATTTCTAGTTCCAGTAGTAGTATTTTCTCGTGGATTATCCGAATTTCTTATACCACTTCTATTAGATAAATCACGTTTAGGCCTAGTTTGATCTAAATCATATCGGTTGGTATAGCCAGAGTTTCTGCGTTCAAAAGAACGATTCGGATATTGTGTTTCATAATAGTTACTTCTTCTTCTGTAATAGTTATCGTATGCTGACTGATATCTTCTAGTAGGCACATAATTGTATTGGTAACTATAGTTAATGTGCAAACCTATATGTCTTCTGTATTTAAAAATAGGAAAGGGGTTCCAAGTATAATAATAGGTTGGATAATAGTTCCAGTTCCAAGAAGAATAATAAGGGTGGTAGTTAGTTATCCAAAAATAATTATAAATAACAGGCACTCCTACATAAACAGGCTCATAAATGTAGTTTTTTCCATACATATATACATTTCCCACCACTTGTACCTGCATACTATTGTTATTGTCTTTTGCTACTTCTACAGTTGCTACGTCTTGAAATTGATCTTTACCTAAAACAGCTTGAATGACTATTAAATGTACGTTTTCTTCAAGAGTTTCAATTACTCGTAAATAATCTACTTGATTATCGTTGTTTAAATCCAGGTTTGAAATTTGTTCTTTAGGATTGTTTATACGGAATTCAAAATCGGCCAAATCTTTGGAGTCTCCAAAAACAGAAGCAATAGCTCTAAGATCTAGATTATCACTTATCTCAGAATTAGTAGCGTTAACAGTAGTTTTGTCCTGTGCAAAAGAACTTGCAAAGAAAAAACAAATAAAAGACGAAAGTAATAGTTTAGTTTTCATAGCATTTAATATTAAGATTCATAATAATTCTTAAAATCATTAATTCAATATCTGTGCCAAGAATAAATTTTTACAAATCATTAACAAAATATTTTGTTCTGTTTTAACTGAGTTATATAGTTTGTAAGTACTAAAAAAGGTTGCACCATTAATAATAATATTTAAAAAATAGTTTTAAATTTGGTCTACATATAAATTAAAGATTATGGCACAAATTAACTCTCACATCCTATTTAAAGGAACTACCGAAGAAGCATTTAATTTTTATAAATCTGTTTTTGGAGGCGAATTTACTATGCTTATGCGAATGAAACATTTGCCTAAAGACCCGGATAACCCAATATCTGAAACGGTAGGAAACAAAATAATAAACATTTCTTTGCCAATTGGTAAAAATAATCTACTAATGGGAAGCGATGTTGCAGAACATTTTATGGACCAAGAATTGGTAACTGGTAACAGATACACTATTTCAATAAGTGCAGAGAGTAAAGAAGAAGCTGACCAATTATTTTATGGTCTTTCAGCAGATGGAGAAATTGAATTCCCTATATCCGATAGTCCTTGGGGTTCCTATTTTGGTATGTTTGCAGACAAATACGGAATACAATGGATGATAGATTATAATAAAAACTATTAAAATTATTATTAAGTATTTTTGTTCTTATGCAATAAAATATTGATAAAATAATAAAAAAAGAAAATCATGAACCTCTTTAACTCTATTTATTTATTGTGGATTTCATCTGAAATTATACTAAACCATTTTTTGCATTCAAGTAAGTCTGACAAAAAATCCTTTGATAAAAATACCCTACTATTACTTTGGATAACAATTCTAATCTCCGTAACAATTGGAGTATTTGTTTCTAAAATAATAACTTTCCCTATATTTACAAATATTAGGATTGAGTTTATTGGCTTAGTAGAAATTATTTTGGGTATACTAATACGACTTGTTGCTATTAAACAATTAGGAAGGTTTTTTACTGTAGATGTTACTATTAGAGAAAACCACCAACTATTGCAAACCGGACTGTATAAATTTTTAAGACATCCTTCGTATACTGGTTCTTTATTATCGTTTTTAGGTTTTGGACTTTCATTAAATAATTGGATAAGTCTTTTACTAGTATTTCTGCCAACTTTATTCGCTATGGTTCATAGAATGAATATTGAAGAAAAAGTACTTACAGAACAGTTTGGCAAACAGTATTTAGATTACATAGCCAAAACGAAAAGATTAATTCCATTTATTTATTAAAATAGTAATGACATAAAAAAAAGCAGTTTCCATACAGAAACCGCTTTTTGAAATAATATATTTTAAATTCAACTGAACACTATACCTTAACCGTCCATCCAAAAGTATCTTCTGCTAATTTATATTGAATGTTATTTAGTTTTTCTTTTAATTGCAGTGCGAAAGAATTCTCCATTTTTGGTAAAGTATATTCAATGTCTTGGTAAGAAAAAGCACTAATTGGGCTAACAACAGCGGCAGTTCCTGCACCAAAAACTTCTTTCAAACTTCCGTCTTTAGCAGCATTTATTAATTCCTCAACAAGTACCGAACGTATTTGAACGTCCATTCCTTCGCGCTTAGCAATATCTAATAAACTCTTACGAGTAACCCCGTCTAAAATTCGTTCGCTAGTAGGAGCAGTATATAAAGTATTGTTAATTCTAAAGAAAACATTCATAGTACCCGCTTCTTCTAATTTAGTATGGGTAGCATCATCGGTCCAAATAATTTGTTGGAACCCTTTTTCATTTGCCAATTTCGTCGGATAAAATTGCGCTGAATAATTTCCTGCAGCTTTTGCAGCACCAATTCCACCATTGGCAGCACGACTATAATGCTCGGCAATAATTACCTTCACTTCTCCAGAATAATAAGACTTTGCTGGTGAAAGTATAATCATAAATCGGTATTGCGTAGATGGTTGCGCTATAACCCCCGAACCAATTGCAATCATAAAAGGCCTAATGTATAGAGTATTTCCTACACCAAATTTCACCCAATTTCGTTCTAGGTCTAGGATAGTTTTTAAACCATCCATAAAAATAGTTTTAGGAACTTCTGGCATCGCCATTCGCACCGCTGATTTATTAAATCGATGAAAATTCTCCTCTGGACGAAATAACCAAACTTCATCATTGGCATCTTTGTAGGCTTTCATTCCTTCAAAAATAGCTTGGCCATAATGAAAAACTTTAGCAGAAGGATCTATAAGAAAAGGTTCGTAAGGTTTTATAATTGGTTTTTGCCAAGCGCCTTCCTTAAAGTCACAAACCAACATGTGATCGGTAAATATGTTTCCAAAAGCAAGGTTTTCAAAATCAATGTTATCTATTTTAGAAGAGGAAGCTTTAACGATATCAATATCTAAAGTATTTTTTAAACTCATTAGGAGGTAAATTAAGTATTTAAAATTAGCGTAACTATTTGTTTTAAAAACAGTTGTATTAATTTAGGTGGTTAATTATTTTTTTGCTTAAATAAGTTGCTAAACTAATAAAAAAATGAATATTTAATTTAAAATTCTTAAAATAATTACTTCATATTACTAATATTCTACAAATATCAAAAAATAATAGAGAATTCTTAAAGAAAATTAAAAAAAGTTACATTTATAAGTGTTTGTTTTTAATATCTGATTAATTTTGTAAATAATTAAAACATACCAAGAAATGAAAAAAGTTATTTGTGCTGTAGTTGCGGTTTTATTAGTAGTAAGTTGTAATAAAAAAGAAGAAGTTAAAACCAAAGAATCTCCCTTTGCTTATGCAAAATTTGGAGATAGTATTTCGCCAGCCAATGCTATCAGTAAAGAAGCATTACTTGCTAAATATTTAGCTTTAAAAACTGCCGATACCCTTGAAATAAAAGTTATTTCTACCATTCTAGACGTTTGTCAGAAAAAAGGTTGTTGGATGAATTTGAACCTTGGTTCTGGAAAATCGGCTTTAGTTCGATTTAAAGATTACGGTTTTTTTGTACCTAAAAATGCTGCAAAAAGTGAGGTTATTGTTCACGGAAAAGCTTTTGTAGAGGTAACTCCAATTAGTGATTTAAAAGAATATGCTAAAGATGCTGGAAAATCGCAAGCAGCTATAGATAGTATTATTGCTCCCGAAACTAATTATTCTATAGTAGCAGATGGTGTTTTAATAAAAAAATAAATGAAAAAGCTATTAGTTGTATTGGTGATAATAAGTGTTTTTGCATGTCAAAAGAAAGGACAAAAAACGCCAAAAACCGAAAGTTCTTGTTATAAAGAAAAGAAGTTTGATGTTTATCAATTGTCAGAAATGGCATCCCTTATGGAACAAATGTATGCCTATAATTTGCAAATTAAAGATCGAATTGTAAATGGCGATACCATTGGTAAATTTCCAAAATTTTTCAATAAAATTTATACAGCTAAATTTACTGATGCAACCGATAAAGATCCTTTTTTTGATCAAAAAGCTACTGCCTATATTGCTGCACAAAAACTAATTTATTCGGATTCTAAAAATGTAAAACTACATTTTAATGATGGTGTTGCAGCTTGCATTACTTGCCATGAAGGAAAATGCGGAGGTCCGATTCCGAAGATTAAAAAATTATTTATAAAATAAATTTTGAAAAGAGAAATTATTAAAACCCAAGATGGTTCCACAACCATTCATTTGCCCGAGTGGGAGGAAAGCTACCACTCTAAACATGGTGCCATTCAAGAAGCCTATCACGTATTTATAAAATCTGGATTGAAGTTATTTCCAAGTAAACCCATTTCTATTTTAGAGATAGGATTTGGTACCGGTTTGAATGCTTTTATTACTTATTTAGAAGCAAAAAAGACGCAACAGATTATCAATTATGTTACTATAGAGGCCTATCCCGTTCATGAAGAAGAAGCATTTCAGATGAATTATGTAATAGAGTTACAATCCCTTGAAGAGCAAGATGTTTTTACAACAATGCACCAATCTATGTGGGAGGAAAAACAGGCGATAGCAACTAATTTTAGTTTTACCAAACGCCAACAATTTTTTCAAGATATTACAGATGTCAATCAATTTGATTTAATCTACTTTGATGCCTTTGGGTTTAGAGTACAACCTGAATTGTGGTCGTTAGAAATTTTTCAAAAAATGTATTTAGCTTTAAAAACAGGAGGTGTGTTAGTAACCTATGCTTGCCGTTCTTCAATAAAAAATGCCATGATTGAAAGTGGTTTTTCTATAGAAAAATTACCTGGAGCACCTGGAAAGAGAGAAATGCTACGAGCAACAAAAAACTAATTTCATCTACCTGTAATAATTATTTTGAACCTTTAGGGCTAATAATTTGTACGTTTTGAAATACAATGGCACCTTTAATAACACCTGCAATTGTGGATCGGAGGGCATCAATAATATGAATTTTAAGTTCATTTTTAGGGTAAATTAAACTCACTTCCCTAGCAGGTTTAGGTTCAACAAAATGACGCAATTTAACTTGGTCTTTTTCTTTTAAATCTAATGTGTGTAAATAAGGGAGTAAAGTGGTTCCGAGACCTTCATCGGCTAATTTTATAAGCGTTTCAAAACTTCCACTTTCAATTTTAAAGTGATTATTTTCTAGATTTTTATCGTTTTTACAAAGGTTTAAAATACTATCTCTAAAGCAATGTCCATCTTGTAAAAGCAATATTTCATCTAAATTCAAATCGCTAATTTCAATTTCTTTTTTGTTGAAAACGCCGTGATTTTCTGGGATGTAAGCAACAAAAGGCTCGAAATACAAAACAATTTCTTTTATTTTTTCTTCATTTAGCGGAGTAGCAGCAATTGCAGCATCCAAATGACCATTATTCAATTTGAAAATAATATCTTCTGTATGTAATTCTTCAATTATCAGTTTTACTTTAGGGTATTTTTTGATAAAATTACTCAAAAACATAGGCAATAGAGTAGGCATGATAGTAGGAATTATTCCTAAACGAAATTCCCCACCAATAAACCCTTTTTGTTGGTGTACTATGTCTTGAATTCTATCGGCTTCATTAACAATATTCTTGGCTTGATTGACAATCTTCTGACCAATTTCTGTCATCTGAATTGGTTTTTTTGTCCGGTCAAATATCTGAATTCCTAATTCTTCTTCCACCTTTTGAATTTGCATACTCAATGTGGGTTGGGTAACAAAACATTTTTCGGCTGCTAAAGTAAAATTTTTATATTCTGCTACCGCTAGAACATATTGAAGTTGCGTTATTGTCATTGATATAGTAATATTTGATGCAAATGTAAAAACTATCAATTTAATTTATAGCATTGTGATCAAATTAATTTTAAATTAAAAATGTATTTAAATAATTTGTTAAAGTATTTATAATATCTTTTATAATATAAACTGAAAATCTATTTTTGCGATATGAAATTTATAACTGGATTTTTATTGGTCTTTTTTATTTCTTTTCTTGCAACGCCTACAATTGTATCGGTGATTAAGAAAAGTACCGATATTTCTATTTTTTATAGTTTCAATGAAGAAGAAATACAAAAAGATTTTAAAGAACTCAAAGCCGATTTGAGTCATAATTATGAATTTGCTTTTGTGAATTTATTAAGTACAACTACCTCTAAAATTATTTCGGAAAATTTATCCAGACATGACAATGTTTCCGAAAAAATATTTTCTCCTCCACCAGAATTATCTTAATACATTTTTAGGGTTTTCAAATTATTTTGGAACCAATTTTTACGTATTAATTTAATTTTCAGGTATGACAAAAAAAATCAATCTTTTTGCAAACCTTAAATCTGATTTTGCATCAGGTTTAGTGGTTTTTTTAGTGGCATTGCCACTGTGTCTCGGTATTGCGCTAGCAAGTGGGGCTCCTTTATTTTCGGGTATTATTTCGGGTGTTATTGGCGGAATTGTAGTGGGTTATTTAAGTCAATCTCACATAAGTGTTTCCGGACCAGCAGCTGGATTAACCGCAATTGTATTAACCGCGATAACCGATTTAGGTTCTTTTAATACTTTTCTTTTAGCAGTTTTGATAGCTGGATTAATTCAATTAGCATTGGGTTTTATTAAAGCTGGAACTATATCTAACTTTTTTCCAACCAATGTTATTGAAGGGATGTTGGCAGGAATTGGAGTGATTATTATTCTAAAACAAATACCACATGCTTTTGGTTACGATCCTGATTTTGAAGGAGATTTATCTTTTATTCAAGTAGACGGACAGAATACCTTTTCAGAGTTGTTTTCAATAATATATCATATTCAATTGGGTTCTATTATAATTGCTCTGGTTTCATTAGGTATTTTGATTTTTTGGAACAAAATTGACTTTTTTAAAAAAATAAAATTAGTTCCTCCCGCACTAGTAGCAGTAATTATTAGTATTTTATTGAACGAATTCTTTATTCAATCGGGAAGTAGTTTAGCTATAATAAAAGAACATTTAGTTAGCTTGCCAGTTCCAACAACCTTAGAAGAATTCAAAAATATTATAGTTACACCTGATTTTGCTTCAATTTCAAATTCTAAAGTATGGATTGTAGCAATTACTATAGCTGTTGTAGCATCAATTGAAACATTACTTTGTATTGAAGCCTCCGATAGAATGGATGTACAAAAAAGATATTCGGACACTAACGTTGAATTGAAGGCTCAAGGAATTGGAAACATAATTAGTTCTTTATTAGGTGGATTGCCTATGACTTCAGTTGTTGTTAGAACTACAGCAAATAATACTGCTGGTGCAAAATCTAAAATGTCAACAATTATTCACGGGATTCTTTTATTAGTAAGTGTTTTGGCAATTCCAAGTATTCTAAATAAAATACCATTAGCTACATTGGCCGCGGTATTATTATTAGTTGGATATAAATTAGCAAATCCCAAAACAATTAAGCACTTCTGGGAAAAAGGTAAATATCAGTTCATACCGTTTATTGCCACATTTGGCGCAGTAGTTTTTACTGATTTGTTGAAAGGTGTTGCTTTGGGAATGATTATTAGCTTCATTTTTGTTTTAAAAGGAAACATGAAACGAGCCTATAATTTTAGAAAAGAAGAGTACCACGATGGTGATATTATTCATATTGATTTAGCTCAGGAAGTTTCGTTTCTTAATAAAGCCGCTATTAAATCAACATTAGCTTCAGTTCCTGAAAATTCTACACTAATAATTAATGCTTCCGATACAGTATACATTGCCCATGATGTTTTGGATTTAATTAAAGAATTTAAAAAGATTAGAGCAAAAGATGAAAATATTAAAGTAAAATTAGTTGGTTTTAAAAAAGCGTATGATTTAGTAAATACTGGAGAAGAAGAAAAACACGTTTTTGTTGAGTCAATAAAATAACTTCAATGTAAATGAGAATATTCCTAATTGTTTTACTATCATTAAGCATTAATAAATTTGCTTATTCGCAAAAATCAGAAATCGGAAATTGGTTTGTCTATTTTGGTAATCAAAAGATAAATCGAAATTGGAATTGGCACAACGAAATTCAATACCGAAATTATGATTTTATTGGCGATACAAATCAAATATTGCTCCGAACAGGTATTGGATATAATCTTACCGAAAATAATAATAATGTTTTAATAGGATATGGATTTATTAATACCCAAAAGTATATTCCTGATTCTGATCAAAAGCAAGAATCTAATGAACATCGAATTTTTCAGCAGTATATCAAAAAAAAGAATTTCGGTAGATTTTATTTTCTTAATCGATTTAGAATGGAACAACGATTTTTATCGGATGATTTTCAGATAAGACTTCGGTACTTTTTAAATATTAACATTCCATTAAATAAAAAAACACTCGAAAAAAATGCTATTTATTTATCAACTTATAATGAAGTTTTTGTTAATACAGAAAACAAATTGTTTGATAGAAATAGGATTTATGCTGCTTTAGGATTTGTAATTAATAAAAATTGCAAAGTTGAAGCTGGTATCATGTCACAAAGTTTAGTACAATCGAATCGCAATCAATTTCAAATTGTGATTTTTAACAATTTACCATTTAATAATTAAAAATATGAAAACATTAAATAAAGAATTACAAGCTTCAATTACACCAAGAAAAGCTTTAGAAATATTAAAAGAAGGAAATAATAGATTTGTAAATAATCTTAAGGCACATAGAGATTTACTAGAACAAGTAAATGACACTCGTGATGGACAATGGCCTTTTGCAACAATTTTGAGTTGTATAGATAGCAGAACCTCAGCAGAACTGATTTTTGACCAAGGATTAGGTGATGTTTTTTCTGTGAGAATAGCTGGAAATATCGTTAATACAGATATCTTAGGAAGTATGGAATTTGCATGTAAAGTAGCTGGATCCAAACTTGTTGTGGTTTTAGGACATAGTAAATGTGGCGCTGTAAAAGGGGCTTGTGATCATGTAGAAATGGGAAATCTTACCGAATTATTATCTAAAATTCAACCTGCTGTTTATCAAGAAAAGCAAACAGTAACAGACAGAAATGCAAATAATTCGCCATTTGTTGAAAATGTTGCTGAAATAAATGTGAAACGTAGTGTTAAAAATATAATTGAAAGAAGTTTTATTTTAGAACAAATGGTTGAAAATGGGGAAATTGGTATAGTAGGAGCAATGCACAATATAGAAACAGGAGAAGTAACTTTCTATAGTGATGTTGAATTTATAAAAGATGACAATAACCCAAATTTTTCTGTAGCTGAATTAAGATACTAGAAATATATACATCCATTAATCATAAGCATTAACTTTATTGTGGTTAATGGATTTTTTATTTTTATATTTGAATTTTATTGGAAAATCTAATAATTCAAATTAATCAGATTAACAATTACAATAATTATGAGTAATTTTTATAAAAATCTTATAGAAAATAATAAGAAATGGGTTGAAAGTCAATTGGCTACTGATTCAGAATATTTTAAGGATTTATCCAAAGGACAAAATCCACCACTTTTGTGGATTGGTTGTTCAGATAGTAGAGTCCCAGCAAACGAAATTATTGGCGCAAAACCAGGAGAAGTTTTTGTTCATAGAAACATAGCTAACATGGTTATTCATAGCGATATGAATATGTTGAGTGTTTTGGATTATGCTGTAAATGTTTTAAAAGTGAAACACGTAATCGTATGTGGACATTACGGTTGTGGAGGTATTAAGGCTGCGATGGGAAACGATTCTATTGGGATTATCGACAACTGGATTCGACATATAAAAGACGTTTATCGTTTGCACAATCTCTATTTAGATTCAATTGTAGATGAAAATGATCGTTTCAATGCTTTTGTGGAACTAAATGTAAAAGAACAGGTATTTGATTTGGCTAAAACTTCAATCGTTCAAGCTGCTTGGAGAATCGGACAGGAGGTAACTTTACATGGTTGGGCTTACGGATTGAATTCTGGATTTGTAACGGATTTAAATGTGAATTTTAGTTCTAATAAAGATTTAGACGAAGTCTATCAATTGTATTTCAAATAATATATCTTTTACCACCTAAACGCTTCAATAATTAAAAACTACTGAAGCTTTTTTTTATCAATATAGTTTATAAAGTATTGAAAATAAGAGCAATTGCTATTATTTAATAGTTATGAAATTTTATATAATTTACATTAAAGATAAATTAAAGAAATATATTCTATTTAAAAAGAAATTTACTTTTTTAATAAAAAAGGATATTTTGTAAATATTTACAATAAGGAAATAAATATCAAGTACTAAATTATTTAATCCTCTAAATTTTCATTAAAAGCCGAAGGTAATAATTGTGGTATGAATTTTATAAACAGTGGCAAAAGTAGGCTACCTCCTGGAAGTAAAAAAATGGTCAAGGATGGTATGCTTTTACAAATGTCTAGCAATTGTTTTTTCACTTTCTTTTTTTCTGTTGCATCTAAATCTCTTTTGGTAGATTGCAATAGAAGTAGCATTAATTCTTTACTCTCTATAATTTCTTTAGTTAAACGTTTTTTATTTCGTTTAATCAATAGTTGAACTCCAGTGGTGGTTTGGTCATAAAAATGCTTTACGGGATTAGAATAGTTAAAATACTGAATTTCAGATTTATACTTAGTAATAAAATTCGTAATATCTAAGATACTCTCTGATACAAACGTATCAGAAAGATTCAATTCAGAAGCAATTTTATGAAGGAAATACGCTTCTTCATTTTCTATTTCACCATCATTCCAAAGGGTTAATCCCGCTAAATCCAACAGATAATATTTTTCTAAATCGTCTTTAAAATATCCTAAATCAAGTTGTTCCAATGTTTGGATATTAACTTTTGAAAATTTAGTATATCGAAGTGAAGCTTCAAAAAGTTTTATAAGTAAAGCATCGTTTAGTGATTTTACAGTCTTTATTTGTAATGCAAAAGACACCAAACTTATAATTGATTCTTCAATTTTCTTTAAATATTTATCTGGAATTTCACCTTCTAATAAAAAATGTCGAAAAGCTAAAGCATCCACAAAAAGTAGAGCATTGGTAACAATGTGGGAGAAGTTTTTACTAATAATGTCCTTATTAGTTTGCACTCTTTCCTCTATTAGAGTTTCTAATTTGGAACTAGCCGATGATGGAATTATTTTATCCCAAAAACCAAAACCTTTAGGAGTCATTTTTTGGTAAAAATCAACTGTTTTTTTTATAAAATCTGCCGAATTAGATTCTTTTGTAGAATAAAAGTAAGTACTTAATAATGTGGCAACTAAAGAAATTTTAGATGTTTCTTCCGATTTCCATTGATTAATAGATAATTCGGGATTGCTTTTGATGCTAATAATATGTCCATATATAAATCCAGTTTGGCGAATGTTTTTGTAAAAGGATAAACTATCTAAAGTAAAATTTGGGAACGAATTTGTTTGTTCCAGAAAATACTTGTCTATCCAGCCATTTGCCGATGGGTTTATCATTGTTCTAAATTGAATTACAAATCTAGGATATGTTATTATGTTTAAGAGTTTATTCCGATTCGTCCATCGTGTGATACACATTCATCACGTCATCGTCTTCCTCTATTTTTTCTATTAATTTTTCAACATCGGCAATTTCAACCTCTGTAAGTTTTTTAGTAATTTGTGGAATTCGTTCAAATCCAGAAGATAGAATTTCGATACCACGAGATTCTAATTCTTTTTGAATGGCACCAAAACTTTCGAATGGGGCATAGATTAAAATTCCGTCTTCATCGGCAAAAATTTCTTCGGCACCAAAATCAATAAATTCTAATTCCATTTCTTCAATGTCTACATTGGTATTTGGAATTCGAAAATTACAAGTATGGTCAAACATAAATTCCACCGAACCTTGGGTACCCATAGTTCCGTTACATTTATTAAAATAACTTCTAATGTTTGCAACCGTACGGTTGTTATTGTCGGTTGCAGTTTCTATTAAAAGCGCAATTCCGTGTGGTGCATATCCTTCAAAAAGTTGCTCTTTATAGTTGGCAGTATCTTTGTCGGTTGCTTTTTTAATAGCACGTTCTACATTTTCTTTAGGCATGTTTGCTGCCTTTGCATTTTGGATAACGGCTCGTAAACGAGAGTTGGCATCCGGATTAGGACCGCCTTCTTTTACAGCCATTACAATATCTTTTCCAATACGAGTAAACGCTTTAGCCATTGCTGACCAACGTTTCATTTTTCTTCCTTTTCTAAATTCGAATGCTCTTCCCATTTCTGTATGATTCTAAAACTTAAATAAATTTATGAGTGCAAATGTAAGATTTTCAATGGCAAAAATCAATATCAATGTCAAAAATCAATATCAATGTCAAAAATCAATATCAATGTCAAAAATCATTATCAATGTCAAAAATCAATATCAATGTTAAAAAATCAATATCAATCTTTAAAATTGAATTTTGAATTTTGTCATTGCCATTGTTTTTGATATTGATTATTTCTTGTAAAATGGCATTTTCACTACTTTTGCAGCAATTTTGTTATTTCGTATCTGGATGAATATTTCGCTATCCACAGCTGCAAATTCAGTTTTTACATATCCCATTCCAATTCCTTTTCCAAGGCTAGGAGCCATGGTTCCAGAAGTTACAATTCCGATGTTATTTCCATCAGCATCTACAATTTCATAATCGTGACGTGGAATTCCTCTTTCAATTAATTCAAAACCTACTAGCTTTTTAGTAACACCAGCTTCTTTTTGTGCTTTTAGGTTAGCCGAATTAGTAAATTCTTTATCGAATTTGGTAATCCAACCCAATCCAGCTTCAATAGGAGAGGTAGTGTCGTTAATATCGTTTCCGTACAAGCAGAAACCCATTTCCAAACGTAATGTATCTCTTGCAGCTAAGCCAATTGGTTGGATGCCGAATGCTGCTCCAGCTTCAAAAATTTTATTCCAAATAGTTTCTGCATCTTCATTTTTAAAATAAATTTCAAATCCACCAGAACCGGTATATCCAGTAGCGGAAATAGTTACGTTTTGTATTCCTGCAAAATCTCCAATTTGAAACGAGTAGTAAGGCATGTTTACTAAATCGATGCTGGTTAAAGCTTGCATTGCAGCAGCGGCTCTAGGTCCTTGTATAGCCAAAAGTGAATATCCGTCAGATGCATTTGTCATTTCCACCCCTAAGTCGTTGTGCGAAGAAATCCAATTCCAATCTTTATCAATATTGGAAGCATTAACGACTAACATATAATCGTTATCGGCAATTTTATAAACAATTAAATCGTCTACAATTCCGCCATCATTATTAGGTAAACAAGAATATTGTGCTTTTCCGTCTACTAATTTAGAAGCATCGTTAGAAGTAACCTTTTGAATTAAAGCCAAAGCATTTTCTCCTTTTAAAAAGAATTCTCCCATGTGCGAAACATCAAAAACTCCAACAGCAGTTCTAACGGTTTCGTGTTCTGCATTAACTCCTTCGTATTGCACAGGCATATTGTATCCTGCAAACGGAACCATTTTAGCCCCTAAACTTTCATGAATGTGCGATAAAGCGGTATTTTTCATTATCCTAAGATTGTTTGTTTGTTCGAATTGCTAAATTAGTATTTTTTGGAGAATCTAAATCAAAAAGACACCTCATTTTATTACTATTAAAATATATTAATAGATATTCTTTCAAATTGCAATTTTATCCTTAAATTTATAGTATTATCCAGATTCAAATTTGATAAAAATTTAAAAATGATTACAATATCTCGCGAATTAATTTCAGAAATTTACCAACCAATTGCCATTGATACCCATAAAGGAATTCAAGGTCATGTCTTACTTATTGGTGGAAGTTATGGAAAAATAGGTTCGGTAGGCTTGTCTAGTAAAGCTGCTTTAAAAAGTGGTTGCGGATTGGTAACAGCATTTATTCCGAAATGCGGTTATGAAATTGTTCAAATTACAATTCCAGAAGTAATGGTTATTACCGATGAAGCAAATACTGCTATTGAAAAAATAGATTTCCTAATTAAGCCGGATGCTATTGGAATAGGAATGGGATTAGGTACAGAAAAAGCTACTCAATTTGCATTTCATCAATTTCTTGAAAGCAATAAACTTCCTTTAGTAATTGATGCCGATGGATTAAATATTCTATCAATGAATAAAAATTGGAGTGCATTTGTTCCTAAAAAATCCATCTTAACTCCACATCCAAAAGAATTGGAACGACTTATTGGGCCTTGGCAAACTTTAGAAGAAAAATTAGAAAAAACCATTCAATTATCATTGGATATAGATGCTATTATAGTAGTAAAAGGGGCACCAACTTTAATTGTGGATGGGACTACAATATTTAAAAATACCACCGGAAATCCTGCGCTTGCCACTGCGGGAAGTGGGGATGTTTTAACCGGAATAATAACTAGTTTGATTGCTCAAAAATATTCTAGTTTGAATGCGGCTATTTTGGGAGTTTTCCTTCACGGATTGACTGCAGATATCGCTTTGCCAGAAACGGGTTACCAATCTTTTATTGCTTCGGATATTATTAGGTACCTCGGAAAAGCATTTTTAAGTTTGGACAAAGAAAGGATAATTGTAATAGAAGAATAGCAATTATTTTTTACGAATAATATCTTCTAAAACCGCCTTGCTAGGGTAATTAATAACTCTTAAAGTAATAGTGTCTTTTTTAGCAGTTTGTCCTTGAATGATATAAAGTTTTCCTTTTTGGTACGGAATATTACTTTTATCAAAATCTACGTCACCATAGGTAAGGGTATTTTTAATATCGAGAGTATCAATCCAATCTTCCGATAATTTCCGGGAAGCCTCTATGCTATAATTAAATGGTTTATTTCTTAAATCATTTAATACTCGTGCATTTGGAAAATAGTTACAACGGGTATCTTTTCCAGATAATATAGCGGCAACAAAAAAACTTCCAATTACTAATCCTATTAAATAGTAGGCAAAACGTTGGTAAAACTTCATTATAATTTTTATTTCTACAAATGTAAACTAAACACAGCAATATTTTGGAATGCTATTTATTAAAAAACGATTAAATTTATATCGCTAACACTCAAGTTAAACCAATCGCCTATGGCTATGTTAGTTAAAATTCCGTGGTATAAATAGACACCATTTTTTAAGCCATTATTGCAACGAAGAGAACTTTCTATTCCACCATCTTCTGCAATTTGAAGTAAATAGGGAGTTATAATATTACTTATAGAAAGCGAAGCCGTTTTAGAATAGCGCGACGGAATATTAGGAACACAATAATGAATTACATTATTTTTTATAAAGGTTGGTTTTTCATGAGTGGTGATTTCCGAAGTTTCAAAACAGCCTCCAGTATCAATACTAACATCCACAATTACAGCGCCTTTTTTCATGTGTTCTACCATAGTTTCGGTAACTACAATTGGGCATCTTTCTTTGCCACGCATCGCACCTATAGCAACATCGCAACGACGTAAAGCTTTCAACAATGCTTTGGGTTGTATAGTAGAAGTAAAAATTCGTTCGTTTAAATTATTCTGTAATCTACGCAATTTTGTAATTGAATTATCAAAAACTTTTACGCTAGCTCCTAGTCCGATAGCAGATTTTGCGGCAAATTCGCCAACGGTTCCAGCACCAATAATTACTACTTCGGTAGGAGGGACTCCGGTAATATTTCCGAATAATAAACCTTTTCCAAATTGTTGGTTAATCATCAATTCGGCTGCAATTAATATGGATGCTGTGCCTGCAATCTCGCTTAAAGATTTTACTGCAGGGTAGGAGCCATCTTCATCTTTTATGTATTCAAATGCTAAGGCTGTGATTTTCTTTTGCGTAAGCGCTTCAAAGTATTCTTTCTTTCTGGTTTTCAATTGTATAGCCGAAATGATTATAGCATTTGATTGCATCATTTCAATCTCAGCCAAAGTAGGTGGCTCCACTTTTAAAAGTGTTGGACACGAAAAAACCTTTTTAGTATCTTGTGTAATTTCGGCACCTGCATCGCTGTATTCTTTGTCGCTGTAACTAGAACTTTCTCCAGCACCAGATTCCATCAAAATGCGATGTCTATGCGCCGTAAGCGATTGCACCGCATCGGGTGTCAAGCAAATGCGTCGTTCTTGGTAACTTGTTTCTTTAGGGATGCCAATAAATAACTCGCTTTTATGACGAGCAATTTCTAGTTTTTCTTCTTGAGGAAGTAATTGTTGTTTTGTAAATGGAGTAAGCGCCATAGTTTCCAATAAATTATGGCACAAGTTACAAAAATATTTTTACACTAATACCAACCTTCTTTTTCCGTCGGGAAGTTGTTCGAT
>CANGCT010000024.1 GCA_947452415.1 Flavobacteriaceae bacterium | reverse complement strand
TGAAACCATTGCTAATGGTTTGCAAGTTGCTGCCAAAAGCGGCTTTACGGCAATTGCTTTGCAACCTAATAGTTTTCCTGTTTTGGACAACCAATCGCAGATTCTATTTGTAAAACAAAAAGCCGCAACCACTGCAACCGATTTATTCCCTATTGGAGCATTAACCAAAAATAGCGAAGGAACCGATTTAGCGGAATTATTTGACATGAAAAATGCTGGAGCAATTGCTTTTGGCGATTATGGAAAGAGTTTGTCAAATGCTAATTTGTTAAAAATTGGTTTGCAATACGTTCAAGATTTTGATGGATTGGTAATTACATTTTGCCAAGATGAAAAGATAAAAGGAAGCGGTGTGGTTAATGAAGGAGTGGTTTCTACCCGATTGGGATTAAAGGGAATTCCGAGTATTGCCGAAGAAGTTATTGTGGCTAGAAACTTATTTTTATTGGAATATACTGGAGGGAGATTACACATTCCGACAATTTCTACTGCCAAATCGGTAGAATTAATTCGGGAGGCTAAAGCCAAAGGATTGCAAGTTACTTGTAGCGTTGCGGTGCACAATTTGGTTTTAACCGAAGAAAAACTAGATGGTTTTGATACCCGATATAAAGTTGCGCCTCCTTTAAGAACTGATGTTGATAGAGTTGCCTTACTTGCAGGAGTAATTGACAACACCATTGACTTGATTACTTCCGATCATAATCCGATGGATATTGAGCACAAAAAAATGGAATTTGACGGAGCAAAAAATGGCACTATTGGTTTGGAAAGTGCTTTTGGAGCCTTATTAACCGTACTACCTTTAGAAACTATTGTAGCAAAATTAACCCATGGAAAATCTGTTTTCAAATTGGAACATTCCGAAATTTCAGAAGGAAAGACGGCAAATTTAACCCTATTTACTTCTGAAAACGAATGGGTGTTTGGCAAAGAAAACATACTTTCAAAATCGAAAAATTCGGCTTTTCTTGGAACTAAAATGAAAGGAAAAGTAGTTGGAATTTATAATAACAAAAAATTAATCTTATCCTAATGGATCCAAAAACTATTGATGAAGGAAAATCGGCAGCAATAACGAGTTACATTTTAATTGTAGGAGTTTTAATTGCGATATCTATGAATTCGGAAAACAAAAATCCTTTTGCCTCGTTTCACATCCGTCAAGGATTGGGGCTAACCTTAACCTTCATCACTTTGGGAGTTTCCATAAGTTATTTTGAAAGTATTATGGTTGCGGCTCCAATGTGGATTTTTATTTCGGTTTTGACAATTTACGGGATTTTTTCTGCTGCCAAAGGAGAAACAATTCCAATGCCACTATTAGGGAAATGGTTTCAAAAATGGTTTAGTAATTTTTAATTTATATAATATGACATTACACCATTTTGTTCGGGAGCCTAAAATAAAATTAGACAAAAATCCTTTATTACTATTATTGCATGGCTATGGCAGCAATGAAGAAGATTTATTTTCTTTTGCATCCGAACTTCCTGAAGAGTATTATGTGGTTTCGGTTCGAGCACCCTATGAATTGGGCTATGGAAGCTATGCTTGGTATGCAATTAATTTTGATGCCGATGAAAATAAATTTTCCGACATTCCGCAAGCACAACAATCTAGAGATTTAATTGCTAATTTTATTGATGAACTAATTGCAAATTATCCTATAGATGCTGCAAAAGTAACTTTGATTGGATTTAGCCAAGGTACCATTTTGAGTTATGCCATTGCTCTTTCGTATCCTGAAAAAATTCAACGGGTTGTTGCAATGAGTGGTTATTTAAATACGGAAATGGCAATACCAAATTTTGAGAATAAGGATTTTAGTCGTTTAAAAATATTTGCTTCGCATGGCACCGTAGATCAAGTAGTTCCTGTAGATTGGGCAAGAAAAGCCGCGCCTGCATTAACAAAACTAGGAATTGAAGTGGTCTATAAAGAATATCCTATTGGTCATGGCGTAGCACCACAAAATTTTTACGATTTTAAGAATTGGTTACAGCACTAAAAAAATAGTCTCCTAATTATAATTAGGAGACTATTTTTTCATAACAATTTGTAAATTATTCCTGACCTTCTGGATTATCCGAACCAGAAACTTTATTTCCTATTTCGCCATCGCCAGAAAAAACAATTACTCCCGCTTTTTTAAGTTCATAACCATTGTGGGCAATTAATTGGTAATCGTTGTAAATCCAAGATTTGCTTTGTCCATTTTTGGTTACGATAAAGGATTTATCGTCTGGTAAAAATATTTCAGCCTTATCTGCATTTTCATTAAACAATACATAAGTGCACAAAGTTTCATCTTCGGTAGTAGCATTATCTAAAGGATTCAATTGAATTCCTGTAAATGCTTTAACACATTCCTGATTTAGTTTAGACCATGTATATCCAGCAGAAGCCAAACAACCATTTTTATCCTTATCAACATCTACTATGGTAGAGTCTTTATGAGGAACGCTTGCAACTTCTGGAGTAATATCGTTTTGTTTGCAAGAAATCATTACAGAAATCATTGCAAACAGTAGTAGTAGGTTTTTCATAAATTTTAAAATTTTATGGGCTTAAAATTTTATTCTGTTTAATATTCTTGTTTTGGATAAATAAAAGTATCCATTATTTGAAAGGTTATTTTTCCGTCTTTTTCTACAAAATATTTCAAAACTACATCTCCCCAATATTGGCCATCACTATAATCAGCAATAATCCAACGGTGATTTAGTATTTTTATTTTATTTATAATAAATTTTTGCTCTCCTAATTTCTCTTGACCCGTGTAGATATTTCCTTTCGGATCGTCGTTAAAGGCCAGAAGTGCTTCTTTTATTTGAGGCATTAATTTTTGTACATTATAATCGGCAAAATATTCTTTTGCATAATCATTATTTTCTAAAGAAAAATGATCTGCATCTACTAATTTATTGGAGATTCCAGTAATGCTATCTTTCAAATATTTTAGTTCACTTTCGTTCTTTTTCTTTTCGAACGCAAGTGCCTTACTAAAATACATATAGGTAAAAGCAGCGACTAAAGCCGTTACTATAAATAAGTACAGATATAATTGTCTTTTCATTTTAAATTGATATTTCTAAGTTATCGTAAGCCAAAAAAACATTAGTAGGCAACTTTTTTTCTACTAGATCATGAAAGCCTAATAAATGACTAATATGGGTTAAGTAGGTTTTTTTGGGTTGCACCAAAGTTACAAAATCTAAAGCATCTTGCAAACTAAAGTGCGAATGGTGCGGCTCTTCTCTTAAAGCATTAATAACCAACACCTCTACCCCTTTAATCTTTTCTATTTCATCGGCTTCAATGGTTTTAACATCGGTTAAATAGGCAAACTTATCTATTCTGTAGCCAAAAACTTGAAGATTGGCATGAAAAGCATTTATAGGGATTACCTTCAAATCCCCAACCTTAAATGGAACGTTATTCGCCACTTCTATTGCATCAACCGAGGGTGCTCCAGGATATCTGTTTTCTGTTTCGAAAACATAATCAAAGCGTTTCTTTAGATTTTCAATAACCCTTGCATGGGCGTATATCGGAATTTTTCCTTGTTTAAAATTGAATGGTCGTATATCATCAATACCAGCAGTGTGATCGGCATGTTCGTGAGTAAACAAAATGGCATCTACTTTTTTACATTTAGAAGAAAGCATTTGCTGGCGAAAATCGGGACCACAATCAATAACGATAGAAGTATCTTCGGAGTGTATCCAAACGGAAACCCGCAAGCGCTTGTCTTTGGGGTTGTCACTAAGACAAACAGAGTGATTACTTCCTATTACGGGAATACCTTGAGATGTGCCAGTTCCTAAAAAATATACCTTCATTATTTATGAATTTGGATAGGTAATTTGTTAAAATTAATGGTTACTTAATTTATTACAAAAATAGCATTAATTATCCTTTTATAAAGCATCAATTTTAGTAACTTTGCAAGGTATATAAATGATTATGGGAAATTTTGGATTAGACATAAAATTAAAAGGAGATAAAGTAATAGAGCAAATTCCGTCTATTAAAGATAAAGCGTTACGAATTAATTTGAACGAAAATATCTATGGAACTTTTGCTGAAATTGGTGCCGGACAAGAAACGGTTCGTCATTTTTTTAGATCTGGAGGTTCATCAGGAACTATCGCTAAAGCAATGTCTGCTTATGATAAAGACTTTAGTGATGCAATTTATGGTATTGAAGAAGACGGCCGTTATGTAACGGAAAGTCGTTTAACCAAAATGCTTTCTCATGAGGTAGATTTGATTGAAAAACGTTTGGATAGAACAAAACATCCCAATAAAATGTTTTTTAGTTATGCCAATACCGTAGCAACCATTGACTTTGCCAAACAATTTAAAGGACACGGTTGGGTTGGAATAAAATATCAAATTGAACCGGATGAAGATTATAATGAAATTATACTTCACATTCGATTTAAAGAAACCGATGCCCGATTGCAACAAGAAACTCTTGGAATTCTTGGAGTTAACTTAATTTATGGAGCATTTTACAAATACAACGACCCTAAAAAACTACTAAGATATCTTTACGACCACCTAGATAAAGACCAATTAGAGATTGACACTATTAACTTTTCTGGACCTCGTTTTGCTAATGTAGACAATAGGTTAATGAGTTTACAATTGGTAAAAAACGGAATGACCGATGCCGTAATGTTTAGTCCTAATGGGCATAACATTTTGCCTGCTGCAGTTTTATACAAAAAAAACATCTTGGCTTTAAGAGGAAGTTTCCGTCCGGTTACTAAGGTAAATATGGACATGCTGGACCGTTCTTTGGAGATGTTTGTAAAAGAAAATAAAGTTGAAAAAGAAAACACCTTTGTAATATTTGAAATAACACTATCCAACTTGCGTTCAGAAGGAGAAATTGACGAACGCGATTTTATGGATCGTGCCGAATTACTTTGCTCTCTTGGGCAAACCGTAATGATTTCTAATTTTCAAGAATATTATAAGGTTGTAGAATACTTCTCTAGTTATACCAAAGCCCGTATGGGATTGGTAATGGGAGTAAATAATTTAGTGGATATTTTTGACGAGAAATACTATCGTCATTTAAGTGGTGGTATATTGGAAGCCTTCGGAAAATTATTCTATCGCGATTTGAAAGTTTATCTTTATCCAATGATAGAAGATGGCGAAATTGTTACTTCTCAAAACTTAAAAGTACATCCTCGTATGAAAGAGTTGTATAAATTCTTTGCTTACAATGGCAAAGTAATTGATGTAACCGAATATGATAAAGAGAATTTAAAAATCTTTTCAAGAGAAGTCCTAAAAATGATTACCAAAGGCATTCCTGGTTGGGAGAGATTATTACCAAAAGGAACTGCCGAACTAATTAAACAACACCGATTGTTTGGCTACGACCCTAACAGGGTTTTAGAAGAAGCAAAATAAATAATATATCTAATCCTCAATTGAAAAATTGGGGATTTTTTTTGGGCTTTTCATTAAAATTAAATATAAATGTGGTAATTTTATGGTCCCTTAGATTTTTAAAAACCTACCACACCTTTATATTTATTTGACATTAATTCTAAGAAGGATTCATGAAATTATTTTTTACTCTTTTCTGTATTTTCTTTTTTTCGATGGTATATTGTCAAAAAGACACCATTTATTTTAATCACAATTGGAACATCTGCACTAAAGATGTAGCCGAATTTTATAGACTACCACCAATAAAAATTAAAACTAAAACTGCTTTAGGATATTCAATAAAAGGACTAGATTCAGTTTATGTAATTCAGGATTATTTTAAATCCAATATATTACAAATGAAAGGTTTTTCTTATGATAAAGATGCAAAACATCTAGTTGGAGAAGTATTTTGGTATAAAGAAGATAAAACTTTATTGAACTATGAAAATAGAAATCCCCAAAAAAAATCAAAAAACATCAGCATAGAACCCATTCTTTATCTTGAATATCTTAATTCTATAAGAAATCAATTTAGTGGTGGTGTAGAAATTTACTTAAGTTGCAAGCACGATGATAAATTGTTTTTGGGTTTGGGCTATAGTATTGAAAGTTATGGAAACAAGATATTTAATTCTCCTAATTTTCATTTATCATTTAACTCAAATGGAAATTGGTTTTTAAAACTAGAAGGATCTAATAAATATATTTCGCCACAAATTGGGCTTTCCTTTTTAAATTTTATGGATTTTGGTGTAGGGTATTCTATTCCAACTATTTCCTCCAATAATTATCCTGTATTGAATGGATTTACCGCTGGAATATTGATACGATTAACCAGAAAAAAGAAAGTATATGGAACCTTGAAAATAGGATGGTAAATCTTAACCCTTTTATCTACTGCAAGAATTGAGAAAAAAACATTTTGTTTTTCTTGGTAAAGTGGTTTTTTTTTTTTAAATTTAATTTAGATTAAATAACGCAAAGCCTCGAAACGTTATTTATCTATTTATGGAATTTTATAAAATTTCAAATAATAGAATTTTAATTGTCCCAAATTTCGTAGTCCCCCTACAGTAAATCGAATTTTAACAATTATATTAGTTTTTACCTACTAAAAGATTATTTATTTATTACAGAATATTGTTAATTTTTAATCAAAAAAGTAAAAGTATCGGTATGAAAATACACATTAAAAACATGGTTTCTTTACGTTGTAAATTAGTAGTTAAAGATACCTTAAGTTCATTAGGTATTCAATATAGTTGTGTAAATTTAGGGGAAGTAAAAATCTTAGATAATGAAATACTCGATTCAAAAAGGGAGGAATTAAAAAAATTACTTAATCATTATGGCTTGGAACTGATGGATGAAAAAAAGTCAACTATAGTAGAAAAAATAAAGAATATTATAGTAGAAATGATTCATTATTCTGAAGAAATTCCAAAAGAAAAAATTTCCATCTTTTTAAGTGCAAAACTAAAACATAACTATACTTACTTATCAAATTTATTTAAAGAAGTAACTGGAAAAACAATTCAGCATTATATTGTACTTCATAAAATAGAAAAAGTGAAAGAACTAATTCTATACGATGAACTTTCGTTAAATGAGATTATGCATATTCTAAATTATAGTAGTGTAGCACATTTGTCTACACAATTCAAACAAGTTACCGGAATGACTCCGAGTGATTTTAAAAAAAGAAATTATTACAATAAAAGAATTAATTTGGAGAAATTATAATTTAAAAAGTATTAACTTAATATTTGTGCAGCGTGAACCTTTGTTTTTACGTCAGAAATTACCGCCTCAACAATACCATTTTCATCAATTACAAAAGTGGTTCTGTGTATTCCGTCGTATTCTTTACCCATAAATTTTTTAGGTCCCCAAACACCAAATGCTTGAATGATTGATTTATCTTCATCTGCTAATAATGGAAAAGGGAAATTATATTTCTCTTTAAATTTTAGTTGTGCTTTTTCAGCATCAGCACTTACTCCTAGTAATGCATAGTTATTGGCTTGAAAACGATCAAAGTTATCTCTTAAATCACATGCTTCGGCAGTACAACCTGGAGTATTTGCTTTTGGATAGAAAAAAACTACTAATTTTTTTCCTTTATAATCGGCTAAAGAATGTAGAATTCCATCTTGATCTTTTCCAGAAAAATTAGGTGCTTTATCTCCTTTTATTAATGTTGTCATAATAGTAGTATTAGATTTTATATAAAATTCTATTTTTTGTTATTGTTATTGCAATTGAATTTACCTTTGCTATTGTCCTTGAAATTGCCTTATTTTACATTTCAAATTCAGATGTAAATGAACAAAAAAGAACGTGGAACATTTGTTATAAATACGTTAAAAGAATTATACCCAACAATTCCAATACCATTAGAACACAAAGATGCTTATACCTTATTGATTGCAGTGCTCCTTTCGGCTCAATGTACTGATGTTCGTGTAAATCAAATTACCCCTTTGTTGTTTGCCAAAGCAGATAATCCTTGGGATATGATAAAAATGAGTGTGGAAGAAATAAAGGAAATCATTCGCCCTTGCGGCTTATCGCCAATGAAATCTAAAGGAATCCATGGTTTATCGCATATCTTATTAGATAAATATAATGGCGAAGTTCCACAGAGTTTTGAAGCACTTGAAGCACTCCCGGCAGTAGGACACAAAACGGCTAGTGTTGTGATGAGTCAAGCATTTGGAATTCCTGCTTTTCCAGTGGACACTCATATCCACCGATTAATGTACCGTTGGAATTTAAGCAATGGGAAAAATGTGGTTCAAACCGAAAAAGATGCTAAAGCACTTTTTCCTAGAGAATTATGGAACGACTTGCATTTGCAGATTATTTGGTACGGACGAGAATATTCTCCTGCCCGTGGTTGGGATATTGAAAAAGATATCATTACCAAAACTATTGGGAGAAAATCAGTTTTGAAAGAAATTACAAAAAAAATATCCCGATAGATTTATCGGGATATTCGTTAATTAGCAATGATTTCGAAGTTCTGCTTACCAATTTTAATAATATTCAATGCTTTTGAATAATTAAGAATAAAACTAATTGTTTCTTTTTTTGGTAACATTTTGGTGTTTGCTAATGCTTTTTTAGAGTAAAGTTTTGCCATAGAATAATTTATATTATACATCTATAACGTTTTAGCAATTAAAATATTGTTTAATTAGTTAAAATAATTTTATTTTTCTCAATAATTTTTCTCAAATTCATTAATGCGTAACGCATTCTCCCTAAGGCAGTGTTAATACTAACCCCTGTGAACTCTGCAATTTCATTGAAACTTAGGTCTTGATAAATACGCATCATTAGTACTTCCTTTTGGTCATCAGGAAGTTCTAGAATGATTTTTTGCAAATCTTGTTCTATCGCCTCTGTAATAATTCTTCCCTCAGCATTTAAAGAAGTATCTCTAAGTACTGAAAAAACAGAAAACTCCTCGGTTTCTCGTAGCATTGGCATTTTTTTGTTTCTACGAAAATGATCTACTATTAAGTTATGGGAAATACGCATTACCCATGGCAAGAATTTTCCTTCCTCGTTATAAGAATTGGATTTCAAAGTTTTAATTACTTTGATAAAAGTATCTTGAAAAATATCATCAGCAACATCACGATCTGGCATTTTGGAATATATAAAACCATAAATTTTAGATTGATGTTTGTTAATTAATATAGACAAAGCGTTCTCGTCGCCATCTATATAATTCTTTACCAATAAAGCATCTGGGATCTGAATAGTAGCCATAAAATTACCTTTTAGTGTTGTGTTAAAAATCTAAATATTTTTTCTAAAAGTAATTTTATTCGATAGGCGACTGTTAATTTTGATTAAATTATAGCCAAATATAACTTAATAATTTCTTAATATGCAAATGAAAAATGAAAAATTAACACTTTTTATACAATAACTCTTACATTCAACAATAAAACAGCACAAAAAAGACCTAAATATTTCTAGATAGGCCAATTTTATTACATAAAAAACAATTGGTAATTTACTGATATACTTTTACATAATCTATACTATATTCTTGTGGAAAGATGGAATCATTTACCTCATGACCACCAAAATTTCCTCCAACGGCCAAATTTATAAGAATGTAAAAAGGTTGATTAAAAGGCCAAGTATTTTCGTCTTTAACTTCCGGTTGGAAAGTATACACCAAAATATTATCTACCAAAAACTCAATTTTATCTTTGGACCAATCAATTGCATAAACATGATATCCTTTTTCTATTTCTGGAATATTGGTTATTTTAGTATTTACTGAATTACCATGACTTGCTTCGGTATGTAAAGTGGTATAAATAGAACTAGGATTTCTTCCTACATATTCCATTATATCAATTTCTCCACATTTTGGCCATCCTACTGTTTTGATATTAGATCCTAACATCCAAAAAGCAGGCCATATCCCCTGTCCTACTGCTAATTTGGCTCTGGCTTCTATTCTTCCGTAAAGAAATTCTTTTTTACCAGCAGTTGTAATTCTTGTAGAAGTATAGATACTGTCTTTTTTCTGGGCAGTAATAATCAAATTTCCATTTTTTATTTGGTGGTTGGTTTTGGTATAAATTTGACGTTCGTTATTTCCCCATCCACAATTTGGGCAACCATTTCCTAATTCGAAATTCCAAACCGATTCGTTTAACTTAGTTCCGTTAAAATTTTCTTCCCAAACTAATTTACGTTTTGGTTGTTGTGCAAATCCAAAATTTACTATCAAAAGTAAAACTACTAGTGTTTTTTTCATATTATTTGATTAATTCAAAATTGCTTTTTAAACGAATGTCTGAAGAGGAAGAACCTAGCATAATATCAAAATCTCCTGGTTCTGACTGGAATTGTAATTTTGAATTATAAAAAGATAATTTAGAATTGTCAATAACAAATTTTACTTCTTTAGATTCTCCAACTTCCAATTTAATTTTTTGGAAGTCTTTCAACTCCAAGATAGGCCTAACAACAGAACCAAATTTATCTTGAAGATACAATTGTATCACTTCTTCTCCTGCAAATTTTCCGGTATTGGTTATCGTTGCCGAAACTTCAATGGTTTCATTGGATTTCATTTTAGATTTAGATAATTTCAAATCAGAATATTGAAAAGTGGTATAACTTAATCCGTATCCAAAAGGAAATTTAGGAGAATTGGATAAATCTATATAAGCAGATTTATATATTTTATCTTCATTAATAGAAGGTCTACCTGTATTAAAATGATTGTAATAAACTGGAATTTGTCCTTCTTCTCTAGGAAACGACATTGGCAATTTACCAGAAGGATTGTAATCTCCAAAAAGTACATCGGCAATGGCATTACCTGCCTCAGAACCTAACCACCAAGTATAGACAATAGTAGGCATATTATCGGCAGTCCAATTAAAAATTAACGGACGGCCAGCATTAATCAATATTACAATTGGTTTTCCAGTTTTTTGTAATTCTTTAATCAAATCTTCTTGAACTCCTGGCAAATGAATATTACTTCTACTTTTTGCCTCTCCACTCATGTTGTATGCCTCTCCAATACTCAATATTACCACATCGGCTTGGTTTGCAACATCTATTGCTTCTTGAAAATCGGCTTTACTTTCACTTTTAATTCCACATCCTTTAGCAAAAAGTAATTTAGTGTTTTTGCCGACTTTATTTTCTAATCCTTCCCATTGAGAAACGATGTAAGTAGAATCTATTTCTTTTAAATCAACTGCCCAAAAACCGTGATTGATTCGCTTCGCTTTTACCATCGGGCCAATAAACGCAATAGTTTTGGTTTCTTTAGAAAGAGGTAAAACGTTTTTTTCATTTTTTAGAAGCACAATACTTTTGGTTGCCATTTCTCTAGCAATTTTAGTATGTTCTGGATTGTTTAATTCTTTGTTTTGTCTTTCTTGATTACAATATTTAAAAGGATTGTCAAACAAGCCTAATTGAAATTTCTTGCGCAGAATTCGTTTCACAGCATCGTCTACAACTGCCATTGGTACTTTATTTTCTTTTACCAATTGCTCTAAATTATTATGATAGGCATTACTTTCCATATCCATATCGTTTCCTGCCATGATTGCCATTTGGGCCGCTTCTTTTCCGTCTTTAGCATAGCCATGGGTAATCATTTCTCCAATAGATCCCCAATCGGAAACTACAAATCCTTTGAAACCCCATTTTCCTTTTAAAATATCTCTTTGAATGTATTTATTTGCTGTTGCAGGAATACCATTTATATCGTTAAAGGAGTTCATGAAAGTTGCAGCACCAGCATCTAAAGCGGCTTTGAATGGTGGCAAATAAGTTTCCCATAACATTCTGTCACTCATATCTACTGAATTGTAATCTCTTCCTCCAACGGCCGCACCATAGGCTGCAAAATGTTTTACACAAGCCATAATTGAGTTTATATCGCCTAATTTATTTCCTTGAAATCCTCTTACACGAGCAAAAGCAATCTTTGAACCCAAATAAGTGTCTTCTCCAGCACCTTCCATAACTCTTCCCCATCGCGGGTCCCGAGAAATATCTACCATAGGAGCAAAAGTCCAATGAATTCCGCTTGCAGAGGCTTCGGTTGCTGCTATACGAGCACCTTGTTCTATTGCGGCCATGTCCCAACTAGCAGATTCTGCCAACGGAATAGGAAAGGTAGTTTTATAACCATGAATTACATCTAAGCCAAACAACAACGGAATTTTTAAACGCGATTGCATTGCCAATTCTTGGTATTGTCGGGTATATTGATATCCAATAACATTGAGCATGGAACCAATTTTACCTGCTTTAATTTCGGCTTGTTTGTTGTTGTTAATCGTTAACGGACCGGTTATGGTATTATCGCCAGTATATTGATTTAGTTGACCAACTTTTTCTTCTAAAGTCATTTTCTTAATTAAATCCTCTACTCGCTGATCTATTGTTTTTTGTTGGGAAAACCCAAGAAATGTACTTACTAAAAATAATAAAATGATGCTTTTTCTCATGGTGTTACGGTATTTTAGTTGTGTGTATTTTTGCAGTATTTGGGCTCTTAAACTCTAAATAATTCAGATTAAAATTTCCTTTTTCAAAATGAACTCTAACTTTATTTATTCCTTGTTTTAAATGAATATTAGAAATGGTACTTCCTTTCCATTTGTTAATTCCACCTGAAAATGGCAGTGTGATGGATGGAGAAATTCGGTTGTTTTTTTCGTCAGACAAATACAATTTACCTCCAACTTTATCATTAGAATATCGGAGTTCCATATTGAATGTTTTTTCAGAATTTAAAGTAATAGTGTATTGCAACCATTCACCTTCTTCTATAGAAGTGACATCAAAACCATTTGATATAATATCGGAACATTTTTCAATATCAACACCATCATTTCGCATTTGGTTTCCGCTGTTCCATTTGGTTTTTTTACCTGATGACACCCAGTAATCATGAGCATCTTTATCAAAATAGGCTTGATTCATTTGACCTAAATCATATTCGGAAGCATAAATTTTTCCAGGCACCGAATTTTTGGCAAAAGGTTTTGTTTCTGTTGAGTAAACCTGTCTAAACATAGCATCGATAACATCGTGTTTTATATTTAGATTTTCCATTTTATAATTATTAGCAAGTTCCATCAAAGTAATTTTCGCCGCTTCTACAGTTGGTTTATTTGTTCCATATTGCCAATATTTCAAAAGAGCATCATACCCCTTTGGCTGAACTACAGAGGTAACACCAGCAATATTGTCAATTTTTTTCATTGGCCAGAAAGCCCACCCAATATTATTAGATTCCACCAGACTCAATACATCTTTAAACCAAACGTTTGAATTCTCGCCACTTTCTCCCAACCATATTGGAACGTTGTATTGTTTTCTATAATCTAACATTTGTTGTATGCTAGCAGTGTCGTTATAATTCCAATATTTATGAAAACTTAAGACCATATTTTCATCCCAAAGCGGAAAAATTCCATTATAATTATTTCCCCAACAATTGCCTTCTATAATTATAATATGATTGGTATCTACTTCTCTAATGGCATTAGTTATTTTTATTTCTAAGGCTCTTAAGGGAGCATTTAACTTTTCGTCACAACCATTTGGATGGGTAGCAGAGAAATTCCAATTGGGTTCGTTTACAATATCATAACCGCCAATCCATGGTTGGTTTTTGTAGCGTTCGGCTAATTTTTTCCATAATGCTACCATTTTATCTTGATTGGCAGCACTATCCCATAAACCAGGTTTGGATGTATCAAAATCAGAAATATTAGCATCTTTACCTTGTCCACCTGGAGTAGCATGAAGATCTAAAATAAGATACATTTTATTAACAGCACACCATTCTAGTAAATTATCTGTCATACTAAAACCTTCATCTAGCCAAGTATTTTCTCCAGCAACAAATTCCTTATCACTAGGCAACGTATATAAATTATAGTGCATCGGCAAACGAATAGAGTTAAAACCCCATGCTGCTAATGAATCAATATCCCGTTTTGTAATTCCGTTAGACTTATAGGCTTGATAAAATTCTTTAGTATTTTCCTCTCCTATGACTTCTGCAATTTTTTGTTTGATTTTATATTGAGGTCCTGCAAAATCTCCAGTTTTTAACATATACCCCTCTTGTACCATCCATCCTCCCAAGCCTAATCCTCTTAATAGGATATTATTTCCGTTACCATCAACTATTTTTTGTTCTTCACGGTGCAAAAAACCTTGTCCGAAAGAAGTTACAGAAAATAGTAAAAGAAACAGAAAACTTCCTTTAACAAGTACTTTTATTTTTGGGGTAAATTGCATAGTAGGTTTTGACTTTTTAGTAAACTAAAGTTTGAATAGCGTGGGGTAAAATTGTTACTTCAACTGCCAAAGTATCAATATATAAGTAATAAGTGACTTTAGTATTACTTTGGTTTAAGACTATGGTACTTACTTTGCCGTCGGGATTCATAAAAGAAGTAGTAAGCAATTGGCTTCTGCTAGAAACGGAACTAATTCTTTTGGCACCTTTAGCAATAAATTTAGAGAAATGTCCAATAAAATAATACGAAGGAGTGTAAATCAATTCGTCATTAATAAGATTGGCATGAATTGGTGCAAAGCAAAAATTTTGAACGTGGTTCGGACCTCCATTTTGATCTAAAAGCACATTCCAATCGGTCCAACCTACAGTTCCGCTATTGAAATCGTTTATCATTGATTTACCATAACGTTCTCCGTTAGACCATAATTGGTATTTTGCAGCATCAAATGATTCTACACATCCTTCAGTAAAAAGTAAATTTTTATTAGGATACATTTCATTTACCCGAGCAACATTTTCATACATTGGTTTGCCACCACTCCAAGTTTCGTACCAATGGAAACCAATTCCCCAAACGTATTTACTTGCTTCTGGATCGTCCAGAATAGTAGTAACTCGTTGTGCTAATAAATCTCTGTTATGATCCCAAACCGATATTTTTTTATCTCCTAAACCTGCATTCTTCAACGTTGGTCCAAGAAAGTTTTTAAGAAAATCTCTTTCTTCGGAAGCTGTAAAAATACAAGACTCCCATTTTTGTTTGGCCATTGGTTCGTTTTGGATGGTTAATCCCCAAACTGGTATTCCTTCTTTTTCAAGGGCTTTAATAAATTTTACATAATAATTTGCCCAAGATTGTTGGAATTGAGGCAGTAATTTTCCACCATACAACACATTATCATTATCTTTCATAAAAGCCGGTGGCGACCATGGAGAAATAAACAAAGAAGCTTCCTTACCAATTATAGCCATAGCTCTTTTTAGTAGAGGAATTCGGAATCGTTGGTCGTGTGCAATTGAAAAAGAAGTTAATTTAGCATCACCTTCGGTTACATAACTATAAGAATCCGAACTAAAGTCGCAACTACTCATGTTAGTTCGAACCAAAGTATACCCAATACCTTTATCTTTACTATAATAAGCATTTAGAAATTGTTGCTGATTTGGAGCGGATAATTTAGCAAAAACTTCAGCACTTGCATCTGTAATGGCACCTCCAATTCCTAAAAAGGTTTGGAATTTTTTATTTGGATTTACAAAAATACAGGTTTGAGTTTCTAATGGTTGCTTGCTAATTGCAAACGCTACTTCATCAGTTTTAGACAATCTAAAACTAGTACTATCGGCAGAGGTATAAACTGTAACTGACTTATTTTTGTTTTCAAATGGATTTAATTTAGAAACTTTTTTTTGTTGCGAAAAAGCAATAATGCTTGAAAAGGTCAATATTATTAGGGTTATCTTATTCATAATTTTTTTATATTATTTTAAAAAATATAAGTGGCTACAGAACCACCATTAAGGGATGTTGTAGCCCAACTTCCGTTGTATTTAATATTAAATACTTCAGATGCATTTCCGTCATTTTCTACTATTAAAACAATTTTTCCTGAAGGCGTTTTAAAAGCAACATTATTCAAATTTCCAGATTGTGTGGATGCTATTCTTATAGAACCTGCAGGTACAAATTTAGAAGCATGAGCAATAATGTAATAACCTACGTTTCTATCAAAACTATCGCTGCTGTTTATGGTTACTGCGCCTTTACAGGTAGAGCAACCTCCAGGAGTATGTGGATTAAAAGATCCATCGTTAGCCAAATTCCATTCTAATGCTATTTTGCTCCAATTGCGCATTGAACCAATTACTACATTTTTAAGATGCCATTTTAAATCCCCTTCAAAACCGCCAGTAGAAGCAGTATATTGCTCTGTAAAATATACATTTTTATTTGGGAAGGCAGTATGCATATTTCCAAGTGTTGAGATATCTCCTGCATATAAATGAAAGGCTGAACCATCAACAAAAGAGCCTGCGCTAGAATCTGATAAAATAGTAGTAGGATATTGCGGAACATCACAGTTGTGATCGTAAGCAACAATTTTAGTATTAATTGCCGCTGCTTGAAAAGCAGGACCTAAATTATTTTTAATAAAATCCGCTTGCTGAATTGCAGACATTAGCAAACTTGGATTATTATTAGGATTTAAAGGCTCATTTTGTGGTGTTATTGCATCAATTTTAATACCTTCTAACTGCATTTTTTGAACGTATTTTACAAAATATTGGGCATAAGCACTATAATATTGTGGTTGTAAACTTCCGCCTACAGAACTACCATTGTCTTTCATCCAAACGGGAGGCGACCATGGAGCAGCAATAATTTTTATATTGGGATTAATTAAAAGAATTGCTTTAATTAGTTGAATTAACTGATTATCCGGAGCAAGATTAAAGTTAGCAAGATTTAAATCAGTTTGTCCAGAAGGCATATCATCATAAGAAAAAACGGTACTATTCAAATCGGAAGCACCAATGCTAATTCGTAAATAACTTATAGAAATAGAAGAATCCGTATTACCAAAAAGTTCTTGCAATAATTGTTGTTTTTTGGTTGCATTTAATTGCTGAATAACTTCGGCACTACCGCCTGTTAAAGTAAATCCGAAACCATCTACAGTTTGAAAAATTTGATTATCGTTAACATCAATATTTTGATAAACATTATAATTAGTATTAAACCCTAAAACAGATGTTTGTTTTTGCAACTTTATAGATTCATCTGATTTGGTTAGCCAACAATCTACATCATTAGTAGTTGGAGTTATGTTAGGTGTTTGCCCAACAGCATCTGAAGATGGCGCGCAACTAGTTATGCAAAATGTTACCAATGTAACAAAGAAATAGGGTAGATTTTTTATTTTGGTCATTTTAAAAATTTAATTCAATGAATACTGGCAAATGATCCGATGGGTATTTTAAATCTTTGGAATCACTCAAAACGGCATATTTTTTTACCTGTAGTTTACTGTTTTTTGAAATAAATATATAATCAATACACTTCGTTACTGCTTGATTGTGTTTAAAATCATTAAAAGTTCCACTAGGTCCGAATGGTTTTTGTATTGAAATATCTCTACAATCTAGCATACTCTTTTTTAAATTAATAATTCGTTCCTCATTAGGTTCCGAATTAAAATCTCCCATGAAAATTACAGGATACTTTTGAACATTGAGTGTGTTAATTTTAGAAAGAATTAATTCAATTCCGTTGGTTCTGGCAAGTTCTCCTATATGATCTAGATGGGTGTTAAATACCCAAAATATTTTTTTAGTTCTTTTGTCTTCCAATAATGCATAGGTACAAACTCGGTTACAAGCAGCATCCCATCCTTTGGAAATAAAATCTGGAGTATCCGAAAGCCAAAAGGTATTCTCTTTTAGCATCAAATAAGTATCTTTTTTAAAATAAATATTTGAAGATTCTCCTTTACCTACTCCTTCTCTACCCAACCCCACATTAGAATATTGAGGTAATGCAGAAGCAATATCGATAACCTGAATTGGCGTTGCTTCTTGAACTCCAAAAATATCAGGCTCATAAAATTGAATTTGAGAGGTAAAAAAATCCTTTCTGTTGGTCCAACTATTTTCTCCATCCGAATCTAAATTGAGACGTATATTATAAGATATTATTTTTATTTGTTGAGCATTTAATGAAACGCACAACAAATTTATAAAGACAAAATAAAATAAATTTTTAAATAGATTCATAGGATAAAAATCCATACTAGCTTCTGTTATTTTCAAAAAACAGAAGCTATTAATGGACAAACTAACTTAAACAAAATATTATTGATATACTCTAACGTAATCTATTTCCAGGGTTGCGGATACGAAATTAGGATCTATCGCTCCTCCGAAATCACCACCCATCGCACAATTAAAAATCAAAAAGAAATTTGAATTAAAAGGAACTGTATTGTTATTAGCAAAAGTGTGGTACAAAACATTGTCTACATAAAATTTAATATCTGTAGCAGACCATTCTAGAGCATAGATATGAAAATCGGTTGTAGCATTAGTAATCATAGTTGTTCCTGTAACAGAATTACCTCCAGAGTGTCCAGGATAATGCAAAGAACCATATATTTTATTCAACGTATTTCCTATATGTTCCATAATGTCTATTTCACCACAAGCAGGCCATCCTGCAGAAGAAATATTATCTCCAAGCATCCACATTGCAGGCCAAGTTCCTCCACCTGCAGGTAACTTAGCGCGCATTTCTACTCTTCCGTATTTAAAAGAGAATTTATTTTTAGTGATTAATCTAGCAGAAGTATAACTACTTCCTCCAAATGCTTCTTTTATTAGGTTAATTTTTAATGAACCTCCTTGAACTACTGAATTTACAGAACGATCTGTGTAATATTGATGTTCGTTATTTCCCCACCCACCGGCGCCAAGTTCATAAGTCCATTTAGAAGAATCTGGAGCGCCATCGCTGTTGAATTCATCACCCCATAACAATCCTGAAGCTCTAAAAACCGTAATCGATTTATTGCCTGAAATAGATTGAGAACCATTGTATGCCGTAACATAAATAGTATAATTATTAGTTCCCATTTGGGTAAAATTATAACTAAAAATACCTGTTGTTGAATTAATATTTTCAGTCCCTATCAATATTTTATAGGAAGTTGCATTAGTTGCTGTTATAGTAAAGTTAACCATACCAGAACCATCTCCGTTCGGATTGGTTACATTTTGCCCAACTATTTCTGTATTTATTACAAGATTAGACGGAGTTACTCCATCAGAACCATTATTATCTGCACTTTTACTACAACTTTGAAATAAAGTAGCAGTAAAAATGAAAACAAAAAGTATACTGATTTTTAATAATTTTTTATGCATTTTGGTAGGTGTTATTATTTTTTTAATGTAGTAATAAATTTTAGTTGTAATAAAAAAATACTCAGAACTAAATAATATAGTTCTGAGTATTTGTAAACTTAATTATTTATGGTGTTGGTTTTAATTTAATATACCACGCATTTCCTGTTTCAGTACCTTGAACTCTAAGGTACATGTAAGTAGGAGTACTTACCATAATTTCATATTCTTTTTGTAAAGAACCATATCCAATATAAGTAGTTGTACCACCTAATAAGATACTTGTTTGAGTAGAAGTAACAGAAGTTGGTAAACCAGAACTAGTTGGTACAAAACTAAAAGCAGCGGTACCGCCTCCATAGTTGTAACAACCTTCAGCTCCAGATGCTGGAATACCAGGAATTGTAGATAATGAACCTGTTTTAGTGAATGCACCATCAGGGTTTGTTACTTGTAAAGAAAAGTTTGCTCCTGATTTTGTAAAGGTAAAAGTAGTCGTGTAAAAACAATTACAACAAAGTACTTTTTCATTAATTGCAGCAGCCCACCAGTCTGGACCTGAAGATGTAGTACTCCATGGTCCTACACCAAAATGTCCTGGAACACTTTTATCAACTACCCAAGTTTTAGAAGCATTGTTTGTAATGTTAGTTACAATTGCTGGATCTGGGTTAAAATTACTAATTAGAGTAACCTCTTTAGTAGCAGTTGTTGAAGTTCCACCTTTACCATAAGCAACTACAGTAATTCTATAAGTATGAAGACCTAGTGTAGTAAACTTTTTAGTAGTACCAGCAGTTGGCAACACTGTTAATGTCATTGGAGATGTTAAATCGGTAACATCATTATATCCAACTTTATAATTTAAAGCATTATCTGCAGTTACAGAAATTGTTACATCTCCAGAACCATCTCCGTTAGGATTGGCAGTGTTAGCACCTACAACTTGTGCAGATATTACTATATTGGATGGAGCAGTTAAGTCTCCTAAACTATAGGTTTCTTCTTGACAACTTGTTACTAACAATGCCGACAATGAAAATAATCCTAGTATGAATTTTATATTTGTTTTCATATACATTTATTAATTTGTTAATCTAATATTATCTAAATAGATAATTTCACCTGTTCCTGCAGCAGCATCATTAAAACGTAATACTAACTGACCAAATCTTGCAGTTGAAGGAATTGCAGAAATAGTATTAAAATCAAATACTAATTCTTCCCAAGCGCCAGAAGTTGTAATCGCTGTTTTCAATACTCCAACTCCATTTGCAGTAGCTCCTGTACCAGAAATTGCAGATTCTAATTCTACATTCAACATTTTACCAATATTTGCTGGATTTGGATTGTAAACTAAAACTTTTACTTTTCTTCCTTGAGCAAAATTTATTGGAATATTTAAAGGGCTATAAGTACCACTCCATGTTGCAGCTCCAACTGTTTTTTCATATTTACCAACGGTTGCACTAGTATTTAATCCAGTAGCACTTGGGTTAGCAACATTATTAGTGAAGTTAACATTTCCGAAAGTTCCAAAGAAATAATCCATAGTTGTACTTTCAAAAGTTAATGGAAAACCAAACAAGGTTTTAGTATAAGTTGTTTTAGCAACTCCACCACTTAAAGCAATTACAGTTAAAGTATAAGGCCCACCTGCAGCATAAATATGATTTGGCAATTGAACTCCAGTTGCTAAAGCATTAGCAACACTTGCTGACATAGGAGTACCAACTTCATTAGCAACATCTCCGTAGTATACTAAAAAAGATTTTGCATATAAAGCAGTTGCAGATACAGTCATATCGCTTCCAATGTTTACAATTAAGTTTTCAGGTGCTCTATATGTAACTACTAATGGATAAGTAGCCGATGTAGAGTGTCCTGCTAAATCATAAGAAACAATTGTAACGGTATAACTTCCTTCTGGATATACGTGAGAGGTACTAGATCCTGGAGCAACATTTGCTGGAGCACTAGAACCATGACCGTAACTTACTGTAAAAGCAGATACACCATCTCCTTTTGGAGTTATTTTTACAAGACCAGAATTATCGGTACTTATATCAAATATTTTAGAATTATTTGCTGAAGCTGCAGAATCTAAAGAGGATAAATCCTTATCAATTCCGTCAGGCGTACTACAACTATATGCAATAGCCAATAGGAATGTAAAGCTTAAAATTAATTTTATTTTTTTCATAAACTATTTATTATTAATTAATAACCAAGGTTTTGAACCAATTTAGTGTTTAGCAATTCTTTGTAAGGAATTGGGAAAATTTCATTTTTACCAGCAACGAAACCTCTGCTTGCTAATTTAGAAGCAGCATCTCCCCAACGAACTAAGTCAAAGAAACGGTGACCTTCTCCTGCTAATTCCAATCTTCGTTCTGCTTTAATAGCAACCAAAGAAACTGGAACAGAAGATAATCCAGCTCTAGATCTCACAGCATCTAATAATGCTTGTGCTCTTGCTCCAGATCCACCTAAAGCTTCTGCTTCAAGTAAATAAGTGTCCGCAAGTCTAATTACATACGAATCTTGTTTGTAATTTAAAACTGCATCTCCTTGACCTGTGGTCACATCTGATTGTCTAGGTATGAATTTATTTAAGAAATACCCTGTATCTTGGTATCCTTGAATATAATCTGCTTGACCATTAGTTTTCATTGTTTTCAAATCTAAAACTGTAGCAGTAAAACGAGGATCTCCCGTCATAGCAGTTACAAAATCTTGAGTAAACACATTAAAACTCCATCCAGAAGGTAAATTTGGTGCCAAAGAACCGATTTTAACATATCCTCTAGGTCCAGCCATAACGTTTACTGAATTTCCTTCATCTGATCCAGAACCCCAGATACCCCAGTAAGAATTTCCAGCACTTGTATGTGCAACCTCAAGAATAGACTCTGTATTGAATTTATTAGAAGTTGTCCATAAATCACTGAAATTAGATAATAAATGGTATCCATATTGGCTAGTACCGCCTGGAGTTCCATTTACATCTGCTAATTGAGCAGCGGCTAAAGCAGGTTTTCCATCATATAAATATACTTTTCCTAACATTGCAGTTACGGCTCCTTTAGTTAAACGAGCAGCTTCTGAAGAAGGTAAAGAAGATGGTAAATTATCTTTTGCAGCCAATAAATCAGATTCTATTTGAGCATATACTGCAGCAGGACTTGCTTGAGTTACATCATACATATTTGTAGCAGTTAAAGGCTCTGTAATAAGTGGAATGTTTTTAAACATACGCACTAAATTAAAATAGTAGATTGCTCTTAACGCTCTAGCTTCTGCAGTATAACGAACTTTTAAATTGTCATCCATAGAAACTCCTGGAATTTTTTGAAGCAATATATTTGCTCTAAAAATTCCTTGGTAATGGTCGCTCCAAAAACTTTGAGGAACTGAATAAGCATTTTCGGTATAATTAGAGAACGATTGAATTCCTAAACCATCCGTGGCTCCACCACCACCTGCTAAATTATCATCAGAACCTGCATTCATCATGGTTATCATGTTTTCAAAACCACCAGAATTTTTTCTCATAGCATCATACACAGCAACCAAACCTGAATAAGCCTGATCTTGCGTTTGATAATAATTGGAGGTTAACACTTTTCCATCCGATTTTACTTCAAGAAAATCATTACTACACGATGTTATTGCTGAAAAAGCGAATCCCGCAATAACTATATATTTAATTTTTAAACTTTTCATGATACTTTTTTTAAAATTGTAAATTAGCTCCAAACATAAATGTACGCGCTTGAGGATAATATCCTTTATCAATACCCATTACATTACCTCCAATTTCTGGATCGTAACCTGTATATTTAGTTAAAGTGTATAAATTAGATCCACTTACATAAATTCTAACTTTGCTTGCATTAATTTTATTAATTAATGAACTTGGTAAAGAATATCCTAATGAAACTAATTTAAGACGTAAATAATCTCCTTTTTGCAAATAGAAATCAGACATTTTACCAAAGTTACCATTAGTATCATCATTAGTCAATCTTGGGAAAGTATTAGAAGTACCCTCTCCAGTCCATCTGCTCAATGCATCTGTTTGGTAGTTAGCATTTCCAACATCTAAACGACGAAGTCCTTGAAAAATTTTGTTTCCTCCAGCACCTTGAATAAAAGTAGTTAAGTCAAACCCTTTGTATTCAAAATTAAGAGTAAGTCCGTAAGTAATTTTAGGTAATGATCCTCCTAAGAAGGTTCTATCTTTATCATCTATTTTACCATCACCATTATTATCTACCCATCTAAAATCTCCAGGTTTTGCAGTAGGTTGAATTAAACCACCGGCAGAATTTTTATAAGCATTAATTTCTGCTTGATTTTGGAAGATTCCTGCGGTTTGGTAACCATAAAAAGTTCCATAAGCTTGCCCAACTTGAGTTCTTGTCATATCACCCATAGATTGGAAGGCAACTCCACCAGCGATATAATCTTGTGTACCGGTGTTGGTAACAACATTTTTTAAAGTAGAGAAATTTCCAGATGCTGAAAAGTTTAATTGACCAATTTTCTTTTTATAAGTTAATTCCAATTCAATACCTTTATTTTCCATATCTGCTATATTTCCATAAGGACTATTAGAAACTCCAACATATCCTGGAAGTGTATACTGACTTAAGATACCAACTGTTTTCTTATTATATACTTCAAAACCAAAAATAAAATCATGAAACAATTTAGTTTCAATACCAAAATTACTTTGTCTAGTTTCTTCCCAATGTAAATCAGGATTTTCAAGAGTTAATGGAGCATAACCTGTATATATATTATTTCCAATAGTGTAGTTATAACCACCACCTACAAGAGATTGGTACATATTTGGCGCTAAAGTACCATCGTTACCATTTACACCATAACCAGCTTTAATTTTTAAACTTTGAATTACAGAATTGGATTTCCAAAAATCTTCTTTAGAAACTACCCAACCAACAGAAGCTGATGGGAATACTCCATATTTATGATTTGGTCCAAAAAGAGACGAACCATCTCTACGAATAATACCTGTAAATAAGTATTTTTCATTATAATCATAATTTAATCTAGCAAATAATGATGTTCTTTTAATTGGCACGAATGTATAACTACTTCCTGTTTTACTAGTAGCAGGTATTTCAAAATTAAAAGTAGCATCTTGGTAGTTATTAGTTGGCAAATTAGAATGAGAAATATAATTACTATTTCCAATTCCATAAACATAAGCACCTTGCCCTACTAAAGCATTAAAATTATGATTTTTGAATTTTTTAATATAATTTAAAGTATTTTCTACATTCCAATCGTATCCTTCTGAAGTGCTTTTAGAAAGATTATTAATAGTATTGTTAGAAGATGCATTTAAATAGTATTGAGGTGTAAAGTTTTGGTCTCCCCAAAATGCTTTTTTAGCACTTAAATTAGTTTTGAATTTTAATCCAGGAATAATTTCAGCTTCCATGAATGCATTTCCTATAAAAACATCAGAAGAACCAAAATTCCCAGCTCTTGTTTTCATAAAAGCAACAGGATTTACAATTTCTTGACCAACTACAGAAGAGATTCCGTAAGGGTTTCCATTAGCATCTCTAATAACCGGATTATTAAAATAAATTCCAGATGTATTATTTGCAACATTTGGATCTGTAATGATTAATGGAGTGGTTGGGTCTAAATTTATTGCAGAACTTAATACTCCACCAAATTCATTATTCATCGCTCCAATACCTATAGATTTTTGGTGAGTGTAAGAAATATTTTCACCAAATGTAAATACTTTAGATATCTTGTGATTTGAATTAATACGGACAGTTTTTTTATCGTAGTTAGAAATTTCTTTTGCTACAATTCCTTCAGCGCTTTGCATTCCGAAAGATACATAAAAAGTAGAAATATCATTACCTCCACTGAAACTTAATTCGTGATTGTAATTTTGTGCATTATTACTAAATACTTGTTTTTGCCAGTCGGTACCTAAACCTAAACTCCCTAAATTAGGAAACATTACGTTACCACCACCAGCAAGAGACTTCTCATTCATTAAAGCACCATATTGGGTAGCATTTAATAATTTTAATGTTTTAGAAGGAGCAGATACTCCAGTGTAAACATTATAAGAAACTACAATTTTACCTTTTTTACCTTTTTTAGTTGTAAGGATAACAACACCTTTAGCGGCTCTAGTACCATAAATTGCAGCAGAAGCAGCATCTTTCAAAATCTCAATAGATTCAATATCTGATTGATTGATTGAAGCAATATCTGCAGATTCAATTGGCACACCGTCTACAATGTACAAAGGATCATTTGCACCTGCAAAAGTAGTTATACCTCTAATACGTATAGTGGCACCTGAACCAGGAGCACCAGAATTAGCAGAAACAGTAACACCAGAAGCTCTTCCTTGAATTGCTTGACCGATACCTCCATTTGGAACTTTTTCTAGGTCTTTAGCAGTTACTTTAGAGATAGCTCCAGTAACTACACTTTTCTTTTGGGTACCATACCCAACATTAACAACCACTTCTTCAAGTGTGTTTTTTTCTTCAACTAAAGAAATTTTCATTTCTCCAGCTGCAATTTGAACTTCTTTAGTTGCAAAACCTAAGTAAGAAACTACTAACGTTTTTGCCTCAGCAGAAACATTCAATGTGAATTTTCCATCAATATCCGTAGATACTCCTCCTTTTGCTCCTTTTACTACCACATTTGCACTAGGCAATGGAACTCCATTTGAAGATACTGTACCAGAAACTTTTTTCTGAGCTTGTGCAGATACAATAAAAATGAAAAACATCGATACTAGGAAAAAGTTATTCCTAAATCTTTCTGAAAATAGCTTTAAATTCATAAGCGGTTAAAATTTTAGTTTGGTTAATTTTTTTTGGTATGCTTTATACCTATTTAACATTATGTGAAAATACTTTAATTAAGAATACACAAATTAAAAATAACCACAACAAAAAATATACATAATGAAATTTTAAGAATAAAAAAGTACGATTATCTTAAAAAGTGATAAAAAAGCAGTAGTAACAAGCAAAACTATACACAAAAAAAAATAAAAAAAAATAAAAAGCAATTTACGAAAAGGTTTTTGTTGTGGTAATGATGTGTTATTTTTGGTGATATTGTATAGTTAGAAACTTAAAATGTAATTTACCAAACCATCGTCGTGCATTAAATTTAACTTTTTACGCAAACGATATCGTTTTATCTCTACACTTCGAATTGAAATATTAAACATAGGAGCTATTTCTTTGGATGATAAATTAAGCCTTAAGTAAGCACATAGTTTTAAATCACTTGGAGTTAAACTTGAATGAGCAGTTTTTATCTTTTTCAAGAAGTCTTTATCCGCATTATCAAATGCCTCTTTAAATACATTCCAAGAGTCGTCTTCCGTAATATTTTTATTTATTGTGGATATTACCGATTTGATACTTCTGTTACCTGTTTCCTCTGTAGATTTCTTTAAATCTTCTTTAATAATAGATAATAGTTCATTCTTTTTTATCAAACTCATAGTAGATACAGCAAGTTCTCTATTTTTTGCATCTACGTCTTGCGATAGTTGCTCGTTGCGCAACTTCATCAATTGTTGTTCATTTTCTAATGCAGCAATTTCTAAAAGACGGTTATTTTCTTCTATTAACTTTTCCTTTTGTTCATGGTAGTAATTATGATAAGCCTTATTGATATAGTATCCTATTGTAACAAATAATAAGAAATATAGAATTAATGCCAATGTTGTAGCATACCAAGGCTTATTAATGATGAATTTATAAATAACAATATTTTCTGGTGCAGAATTGGCAATTCTTGATCGCACCTTAAACGTGTAATCTCCTGGCTCCAAGTTTTTGAAAACACTATTTGACTTAATACTCCATTCGCTCCATTGCGACTGTAATCCTTCTAACATGTATTGGTACTCCACTTCCATAAAACGGTTGTACTGTGGAACTGAATAATTGAATACAATGTTGTTTTGATCGTGACTTAAATCGCCTTCGTCTGTAATAGATAAATTTTCTGCAACTTCACTTAATTTATTTACACTAATATTAGTTAAGACTACTTTGTTGGTTTTAACTTTAAAATCGGCCAAATTTATAATAAAATAACCATCTGTTTTCCCTACTAGATATACATTATTAGATATTTGCGTAATATTTTCATAACCTATCATTGGATTGGAAATAATTGCAGGAATAGGAATTTTATGCATTTTTAACTCCTTATTGAAATTTCCGGAAGTAAAATAGTAGATGAAATTTTTTGTAAACAACCACATTTTATTAGAGGCGTCAACGTTCAGTTTACCTGAAATATATTCTCCGTTATTAAATACTGTGCTTAAATTGGCATCTCTTACAAATTGGTTAGTTTTAGCATCTAGCAAATAAATACCTTGTCTACCAGCAAAAAATATAGTTCCATTATACTTTGCCAAACTAATGTGCTTCCCTTTTATTGGATTGCTTAAAATTGAAAATTTATTAACCGTAAAAAAATCATCTTTCAAATTGACTTTAATTATCCCTTTATATTCATGACCTATATAAATGTCGTGATTTTTTGCTATTTCAAAATATCTTGAAGAAATATCATATCCTGCTATTTTATTTCTAAAAGCCCAACTATTACCAACTTTTTCTAAAACCGATAAGCCATTATAATTTCCCTGAAGAATAAGATTAGGTTGATTAGGAACTGCGTTGAATTTCCAGGTACCCGACTTCTTATATATTAACTGAATTCCACAGGAGTTTATAAGAAAAGTACCTAAATCATGCCCACAAAAAAGCTGGTTGTCATATTGAAAAAGAGACCAAACTTGTCCTTTGGTACCAGGTACAAAAATAAACCCACCATCACTACTTGCTTCTTTATAAAACAACCCTTGATTGGTTCCTAAATATATTTTATTATTGTATTTTATGGAAGCATAAACGGTACCTAAATAACCTTCATCGTCTTTGTAATTTTTTATAGCCGATTGCAAATTGATACAATCAATACCATTATCCAAACCAAGCCAAAGATTATTATCTGAATCTTCGTTAATAGACAGTATTGTATTATTACTTAAACCTGTGCTTTGTGTAATGTGGTGTTTTATTTTGCCTTGATTGTCTAATAAATAAATTCCGTTGGAAATAGTTCCTAGAGCATAACCACCATCTGATAATTTTTTGGCACTAAAGATTGAATTTGGAAGTAATTCGGTTTCCGATTGAAAATGAAATACTTCTAATGAATGTTCTTTTAATTTAAAAATCCCTGCCCTTTCAGTTTGCAACAACAAACCATCCTCATTAAGAAAAATATCAACAATTCTATTGTTTATTATTCTTTCATCATCTGAAATTAATACACTTTTCCCGTTTGAAATTTCATATAATCCTTCTCCTATAACTTGAAAATAAATAGTGTTATTTACTTTATAACATCTAAAAATAGTAGAATTATTATTAATAAACTGAAAACTTTTATCTTTAGTGTCATAAATATAAATTCTGTTAAATGATTGAAAAAGTACATGATTATCTAAACTAATAATGTTCCAAAAATGCTCATCTTCAATAAGTTTCTTCTTAATAGAGTTACTTAATGAAAAATATTTCAAAACACCATTAGATTGTCTTTGCCAATAGCCAAATTCCATATAGCACCCAGTATAAATCTTATCACCAACAACTTTTACCGTACGAATAATCGTTTCATTTGGAGATGGATATAGAGTCCAGTTAGAGCCATTAAATTCTAATAGTCCTTCGTTATTAGCAAAATAAATAAAATGGAATTTATCTTGTGAAATCATCCAATTTTGATTTCCAGCACCATAAGTTGTTGAAGTATATTTAACTATAGGAGGCAATTCTTGAGCGTTACCAGAAAAGGGGAAAAGTTGAAAGAGTATAGAAAAAACAATTACAGAATACTTAAATTTCATTTATAATTAAATTTGAAAAGATAAAGATATATATATTAGATTAAAATTTCAATTTCTAATTACATAAAATAAAAAAAAGCACGTTTTTATAAAAAAAACGTGCTTTTAAGAAAAAAAAACTTAACTAATTTTTGATAAATCTATCGGTAGAAATTTTACCTGCAATAGTAGTTTTAATTAAATAAACACCATTTTGAAGGCTTGAAATATCTAATACCGCAGATTGCATATTGTTATTTTTAGTCATAACTTCTTGTCCTAAAAGATTCATTATTGAAACTGAATCTATAGTTTCTGTGCCAGTAATAGTAACGATACTATTAGATGGATTAGGATAAACTTTTACATAAGAAACTAAGTTAAATTGATTGTTTGAAAGTGCTGCACCAAAAAACACATCATCAAAATAATAAGTTTGTTCCCCCGCCGTTGTACCATCTATTAAAAAGTTGAAGAAAATTGAGGCTTTATCGTAAATAAAAGTAGAATCAAATGCTGCAGTAGTTGGATTTGTAAAATCGAATTCTAAAGTTTGCCATCCAACAGTTGTAGTTGTTACATCTTTTTCTACATAGTGATTTACGTTCAAATGGTCTTCTACTTTAAGTCTAACAGTTATACCAGCATTAGGAGACCAAACTTTGATATTCATTTTTTTGCTAGTAGACGTAAATGGCACTGGAGAACTGAATCCTGAATCAGTACTAATTGTAGTACCTGCCCATCCTGCAGCGACATTAGTTTTAACCACTTTCATAACTGTATTTGTAGCATTTGTAGGATCAACAACTTTAGTTGAAACATTTCCGCCAAAATCTGTAACTGCATAATTCACAGTAGAACTTTCAAAAGTTACTGGTAAATTTATTTGAGTTAAACAGGTAGTTGGGCAAGAACCACCACAATCAATTCCAGTTTCATCTCCGTTTTGTAGTCCATCCGTACAAGTAGGTACAACCCCTTGTTTTTGCATTACAAAACGCCACCATCCACCACCAAAATTAATATCTAATGTAACTAAATTAGCAGTAATTGAAGTGATTTTATAGGTTACAGAAGCAGGAGCTGCTGAAGGTGTAGAAAGTTCACCACTGTTAGTTGCTTTTGCAAGTCCTAAATAAGCACCTACACCTGTAAGAGTAACTGTATTTGCTGCAGTATCCACTGACCATGTTGCTGCATTAGAACCATTATGAGGTGCAACAGGAGTTCCACACACGTCTGCTGAACCTTGCCAAGCTTCTAACCAAGTTTGAGTTCCTTGAACATTGTTAAAACTTCCATCAGAATTGAATACATAAAGATCATCAAATAAACATGCTCTTGTAGCAACATCTGCAATAGAATTAGACCACCATCCAATATCTCCTTGATTAGGACCAACACCTAAAGCACCCGCTTGAGGATTTATTTTCCAAGTTCCTTGTAAAGTTTGTGCATTGCCTAAAGCGGTAATTAATAGGAATGCAATAAAAGTAATTTTTTTCATGTTAAAACGTTTTTTAGTTTGATTTAAATTGTTTTTGTAAATTTATGTTTTTGACACCTCAACAGTTAAAAAAAAACGACATTAAAACTATACAAATTAAAAATTCGACATTTAAATACGTTTAAAAATAAATTAAACGTAATAAATACAACCCTTTAAAGCTGTATTAGTAATTAATAGAAATCTTATGAAAAACAATAAGATAACGTGGTAGTTGAGGATATGTATAGGTAAATTCATTTAAAGGCTTTAATTTCATAATTATTTAATCTTTTAAAAATCAATAACATAAGAAATATCACTAAAGTCAGTGCTAAATTAATTCTCTATGGTTATAAAACTTAAAAAATACATTATTATTCAATTATTATTTTAGTCGTTTTTGTAGCAACACCATCTGAGATACTTACCAAATAAACACCACCGTATATTGTTTGCACATCAAAATAACACATGGTACTTCCTTGGTATAAAGTTTGGGTTTGTATAACTTTCCCTAAAGTATCTATAAGTTCTACTTTCAAATCTTGAGTTGCCATAGGAATTTGAACTGCAAAAAACTCTTTTGCTGGATTAGGAAAAACGTTAAGATTTAATTTTTCATTGTTAAAGGCTACTGTATTTAAGGTCGTAGTACTTTCGGAAATGGTAGTTACTTTAACTACTGATTTTACACCATAAAAAGTTGGTCCTACTACATAAGGATAGGCTGAATTTAAATTACTATCTACAGTACAAAAATAAGCATAGGTCCCTGCAGGATATTCTGGAGTTACACAAAATCTTCCATTGTGGATATCTAAATAAGTAGCGTCTGTTGGATGTGAAATAAATTCATAATCTTCTTTAAAATATCCTAACGGATATGTAGTACTAACTGCAGGTCCAGCAGTAACAGTTGCCCCAGTATACAAGGTTGTTCTAGTTGTAATGTTTCTTAATTGAAAACTAGATTTAATTCTTGTTACACCACCTGTTCCATCTACATTTGCATACCCATAAGCACCATAAATAGGGTATCCATCATATGCAAAACCAATTAATGGAGAATGCTGATTAGTTACAATTGAATAAAGTCCATCAGACGGATATAAATTACAAACAGAAGAAAGTACAGTAACATCAGTATTATAAGCACTTGGGTTTTGGTGGTGGTGGTAATTCCCCATGGCTGGATGTGCTTTAGAGCAATCAAATCCTGCTCTTTCGGCTAGAACAGCATCTCTATTCCAAACGCCATCCCCAGTACAAGCAGGTTGGATAGGACCTCCACATAATGAACTTGTAGAATTTTTCCAAGAAACACCATCCCTATAATCAAACAATGCTACACCATTAATAAAGACTCCTATATTTCCTCCTGTAGTAGGAGTTCCTGTACCTGTATTAGGAGTTGGAGTCAATGGAAATTTAAAAATAGCATTTTGACTCGTTGCTAAAGAAGGATTTCCATCTTGAAATGGTCCTGTTATATAGGCCGGAATACCATTTGTAGAAACATAAACCGATCCTGTAGAATATTGAACCGTTTGCACATTTGCCAAAGGTGTGTCGTTAATTGGTGTGGAATTTCCTGCAGCATAATGGCGCCCTGTAATTCCTGTAGTATTTCTTAGCCAACCTAAAATTATTGGATTGGTTTGAGAAAACAACATACTGCTACTGAATATAGCAACTAAATTAAATAAAAAAATCTTTTTCATAGTATAAATTGGTTAGTTGTAAATTATTCTTTTGGATAACTATATTTTGGATTAAATAAAAATTCTTTGTCGGTTAAAGTTAATAAAAAAGCAATTAGGTCTTTCTTTTCGTTTTCATTTAAAACTATTGGTCTTTGTAATTCTTTTGCCAATGTTTTCCTTTTAATTTTACCATCGGTATAAAAATCTAAAACTTCTCGTAATTTCATAAACCGCCCATCGTGCATGTACGGATACGTGAATTCAATATTACGCAATGTTGGCACTTTAAAATTAAAACTATCTTTAGGATTTTGGGTGATTTTCACTCTTCCATAGTCTTTATAATCTGGATCTAATGGTAAGCCATTATCGGCAAAATTATCGTTGGTAAGCAGTGGTTCTTTATGACACGATTCGCAATTTCGTTTAAACAATTGGTGCCCATTTTCTTCTTGAACTGTAAAGAAAATGTCTTTTTCA
>CANGCT010000023.1 GCA_947452415.1 Flavobacteriaceae bacterium | reverse complement strand
TAATTTTTGAATTTTATTTTCAAGAGTATCCATTATTTCTGTAATTTCACTCATCTATAACAGTATTCTATACTTAATCTTACAAATTTATAATTCCTAATCTATTAAAGCAATATTTTTTACGAAAAAAAAAAATTATTTTTAAATTAATAGATAACTTTTTGTAAAATAGACAGTTAAAATTTACTTTTTTTGAATATTTTTTTATATCTTAAGTATTTATTAATTTAGCAAAAAACCTATTCTATGAGATATTTACCTTATTTTTTTTTAGTATCGATAGCGTGTTTGGGTCAAAATCAATATCCTAAAGATTTTTTTACCTTACCTTTAGAAATTCCTATGGAATTATCGGGTAATTTTGGAGAACTCCGTCCAAATCATTTTCATGCTGGTTTTGATTTTAAAACCAATCAACGGGAAGGACTTAATGTACATACTGCAGCTGAAGGTTATGTTTCTCGCATAAAAATTTCAACTGTAGGTTATGGAAAAGCAATTTATATTACCCATCCTAACGGCTATACTACGGTTTATGGGCATTTGCAAAAAGCAATTGGTGCCATACAAGATAAAATTGAAGAATTGCAATATTCTGGAAAGAGTTATGAGATTGAGGCTTTTTTTAAACCAAATGAATTACCAATAAAAAAAGGCCAAATAATTGCTTTGTCTGGAAATACTGGTGGATCAGAAGGTCCACATTTACATTTTGAATTTAGAGATAATAAAACGGAAAAAATTATCAATCCACTTTTTTTTGGATTGGATTTAAAAGACACAAAAAAACCTATTATTTCTTCTCTTTTAGTTTATCCAATAGATGCCAGCTCTACAGCTAATGAATCTAAAATTCCTGTAATTTTGAATTTGTCTTTGCAAAAAGACGGCACTTATCTTTCTGAAAAAGTAGTAGCAACAGGCAGAATAGGCTTTGGAATTAATGCTGTAGATTGGGATGATGTTTCGTATAATGCCAATGGAACTTTTAAAACCCAATTAATTTCTAACGGAACTCCAATTTTTGGTTATGAATTTGATCAAATGGTTTTTGATGAAGCCCGCTATGTGAATGCCTTCATTGATTATTATAGGTATAAAAAAACACACCAAAGGGTTCAGAAATTTTTTATGAAATACCCTTATAATTGGAGTAATATCTATCAAAATGTGGATAACGGAGTTTATAATGTAATTCCGAATTTCACTGGGGTGCAACGTATAGAAGTTTCTGATTTTTTTCAGAATAAAACCACTATTTCTATTCCTATTCAGTATTCTAACCAAGCAGCAAAGATATTGAACCCTATAAAACCCACTAAATATTTTGTGAAGGCTAAAGTAGATGCCAATTTTGAAAAAGACAATTTTTCGGTTTACTTTCCTGCAGGAACTTTTTATGACGATTTTTATTTGAATTTTGATGTAAAAAACAACGTTTTGTACCTGCACGACGACACAGTTCCTGCAAATTCTAATTTCACAATAACTGTTGAAGATGCAGTTTCTACTGAGGAGGAGAAGAAAAAAATGTTTCTTGCTTCTTTCAATGGAAAAAAATGGGCATTCAATGCAACAAAACTAGCAGGTACTACGTTTTCATGTAAATCTAAAACTTTAGGACAGTTCGCTTTGATGAAAGATACCATTGCACCAACTATTAAAATTGCAAAAAGTATAGAAGACAAATGGATTACTAGTCAAAAAAGTGTTAGTCTCACTATTTCAGATGATTTATCGGGTGTAAAAACCTACAATGGTTACCTTAATGATGTTTGGGTTTTGTTTGAATACGAGCCAAAACTAAATAAGATTACCCATGTTTTCAAAGATAATCTGTTGCTAGAAGGCACCAATAAATTGAAAGTGATAGTTACTGATAATGTAGGAAATTCTACTATCTTTGAAACGCAATTTAATAGAAGTCAAAAATAATACAATCCTTTTGAAAACAAGAAACAAAGTTTTAGCTCTTCTTTTTTTTCTAATGAATGCAGTGGTAGTTGCTCAAAATGCAAAAGTTACCGGCATCGTTTTAGATGAAAATAAAAATCCAGTTGAAGGTGTTAATGTCAGTTACCAAAGTAAATCCTCGGTAACTAATACTAATGGTTTTTACGTAATAGAAATCCCTTCCGGCCAAAAAGTTGTTTTGGTTTATACCCATGTTTCATTAAAAAGTATAACTGCTACTTTTCAATTAAAACCCAAGGAAGTTTTAGATTACAATCCAATAATGAACAGTAAAAATGCACAACTAGAAGACGTTGTAATTACTAGTAGCAGAAAACGGGTACAAGGAATTATTAGTATTGATACGGATGTGGTTCGAAAAATTCCTAGTTTGTCGGGTGGGGTAGAAGGCATTATTAAAACCTTGCAGGGAGTAACTTCCAATACCGAATTAAGTTCGCAATATTCGGTTCGCGGTGGAAATTACGACGAGAATTTAGTTTATGTAAATGAAATTGAAATTTACCGTCCGTTTTTAGTGCGCTCTGGCCAACAGGAAGGATTGAGTTTTACTAATACCGATTTAATTCAGAATATTGATTTTTCCGCAGGAGGTTTTCAATCTAAATATGGAGATAAAATGTCCTCGGTTTTGGATATTACCTATAGAAAACCAACCAAATTTGGAACCTCTATGGAAGCCAGTATGCTAGGAGGAAGTGTTTCTGCCGAAGGAATTTCTAAAAATAAAAAATGGAGTGCTATTACAGGAATTCGCTATCGCAATAATTCACTTTTGGTAAACAGCCAAGAAACACAATCCAATTACAAACCTACATTTGCGGATATTCAAACGAATATTAATTTCAATGCCAATAAAAAAATCCAATTTAGTTTCTTAGGAAATATCTCACAAAACAAATACAGTTACCAACCCTTAACACGCCAAACCAATTTTGGAACATTGAGTAATCCTATTGCGCTTCAAGTTTTTTATGAAGGGCAAGAAAAGGATCAATACCAAACTTATTTTGGTGCATTCAAAAGCAATTATATTGCTAACGAAACGAGTACTTATAAGTTTATTGCTTCGGCTTACCATACCCAAGAACAAGAACATTATGATATTGATGCAGCTTATTATTTAGGCGAAGTGGATACCAATATTGGTTCGGAAACTTTTGGAAATGTAACGTACAATCGTGCTATTGGTTCGCAATTGAATCATGCACGAAACGATTTGGATGCTTTAATTTTAAATGGGGAAGTAAAAGGAAATCATAACTTTAAGAAGAAATTCCAAATAGAATGGGGACTGAAATACACCCACGAAAGTATTCGTGACCGCATTGTAGAATGGGAAGCTATTAACGATTCGGGGTTTAATGTGAATCCGCCAAGTGTTCCCCCAAGAGACGATCCTTATCCGCCAGCGTATTCAGGCCCTTTAACTCCTTATCAAAATGTGCGCGCGTTGAATTTTGTTAACATCAATAGATTTTCGGGTTATGCCCAATGGAGTACTAAAACTAATTTGGGCGACAACCAATTGTGGTTAAATGCAGGAGTTAGAGCACAAAATTGGTTGGTTTCTGGTGATGCAATTACGGATGCCAAAAGCCAAACCGTTTTTAGTCCAAGGGCTCAAGTTTCACTTAAACCCGATTGGAAAAAAGACATGCTTTTCCGTTTTTCAACAGGATTTTATTACCAACCACCATTTTACAGAGAATTACGCGATCAATATGGAGTAGTAAATCCGAATGTGAAAGCACAAAAATCAATACATTTTGTATTAAGCAACGACTATAATTTTAAGATGTGGAACCGACCATTCAAGTTGGTAAGTGAGGCCTATTATAAAACAATGAGTGATGTAAATACCTACACTTTAGAAAACGTAAGAATTAGGTACCGAGCTAATAATGATGCTGTAGCCTATGCTTACGGATTTGATTGTAGATTGAATGGCGCCTTCGTTCCTGGAACCGAATCTTGGTTTAGTTTCGGATACATGAAAACCGAAGAAAACCAAGATGGAAGAGGTTATATTGCACGACCTACAGACCAACGTTTGAAATTCGGAATCTTATTTCAAGATTATATGCCCAACATTCCCAACGTGAAATTGTATTTGAATTTAACTTATAATACTGGTTTGCCCGGAGGATCACCATCCTATGCAGATGCATACCAATACCAAAGTCGTTTGCGGGATTACCGTCGTGCCGATGTTGGATTCTCCTATTTATTTACCGAAAAAAATAACGAACGTCCTGAAGGACATTGGTTAAAAAAATTCAATGATTTGTCTCTTGGTTTTGAAATTTATAATTTGTTCAATAACCAAAATGCAATTACCAATACTTGGGTTCGTGATGCCTATTCTAAAAGCCAATACGGAATTCCAAATTACATGACGACACGAGTTTTTAATATAAAATTTACCGCGAGATTGTAAATTCCACTTAATTTGAAATTAAACAAGTTTCCAATGAAAAACATATCTAAATATATCTTCCTTTCTGTTGTTGTACTTTTAGTGAGTTGCAAACAAGAAAAAGAAACTCCAAAGGTTTCTTACGATACCAATGCTAAAGATAAACCAGTTGCCAAAACGGATGCATCTTCTATAAAAGTAGCCGATTTACCAATTAATTTCAGCGGAACCAATATTCTTATCCATCCAATAGGTGATTTGAGTATTTATAGTAGAGATAAAAATGTTGCTTACGATTCTTTTTCTTCAAAAGGCGAATCGCAACAAAGTTTTGCAGTTTCCGATAATAGAGAATTTGAAATTACCGGTTATTTGCAAAATATAAAATTTCAAGAAATTGGAAAAGATTCTATAAAAGCCTTAACGGATAAGCAAATTTTAATTGAAACTGCCACTTATTTAAAGAATATTGCCGATAAAACTAAGAAACAATTTTTGGTTTATACTCTAGCCGATGCCGATACCAACAAGGACGGAAAAATGGACAGTAACGATATTAAGACGCTTTATATTAGTGCCATTAATGGATCTAATTTTACTAAATTATCACAAGATTTTCAGGAATTAATCAATTGGAATTGTATGGAATCTACCTCTAGATTGTATTTCAGAACGATTGAAGACATCAATAAAAATGGGGCTTTTGATAAAGACGACAAAGTGCATTATAACTATTTAGATTTACTTTCAAAAGAATGGAAAGTGCAGGAATACTTTCCGGTGAACTAAATTAAAATGTCACTTTCCAAATCGGATTTTTCTATTTCAAAATCAAAATCCAATTTCGAAACCAACTCGATAACTAATTTCTTATACCAATTTTCTGATTTTGGATGGATGTAGATTTTCTCAATCAATTGGTTGAGATCTACGTTAATCTTCAATCCATCGTTGATCTTTATGTCTTTATCCTGTAAATCCGATAAAATCCGAACTTCTCTTTCGTATTGAAAACTTTTTCGTTTGAACAAAAACGGAAAAAACATATCGTCAAATGGAATGTATTCTTTTTTGTAATCAATATAATTTACTTCGCCTATATATTGATTAAATTCCTTTTCCGTTTGCAGTGCTTTTTGCAACCTTCCAATGGTAGATTGAATTGCCAAACCTTCACTGTTTTGGGTGAACATTTGCCACATGGCAAATGATTCATATTCGTTAATGTGCCAACTACTCACAACCACTTTCTCCCGGTGGGATTTGTAGAAATCTAAAAATTCTGGATTGTTTACCGATAATTTTTTGATTTCTTCAAATGTAGGTTCGCTAAAAGTCCCTTCGTATTGGTCTTCAAATTTATCCGAACGGGACATGAATAATTTTTTTGAAATCAGTAAATCCAAAAATTTAGATAAATCTAAATATTTCCATACTATGGTGTTTGGGTCTTCAGGAAGTGTAATATTTGGATTGTTAGTATACATTTATTCAAAACTTTGCATCATCACTAATTTAGAATAGGTTCCGTTTAGGGTTAATAATTCGTCGTGGGTTCCTTGCTCTACAATCTCTCCACGGTGCATTACCACTATTTGATCTGCTTTTTGGATGGTAGAAAGTCGGTGCGCAATCACAATAGAAGTTCTGTTTTGCATCATATTTTCTAACGCCACCTGAACGAATTTTTCGCTTTCGGTATCCAATGCCGAAGTGGCTTCGTCCAAAATCATAATTGGTGGATTTTTCAATACTGCTCGGGCAATGTTCAATCGTTGCTTTTGTCCACCCGAAAGTTTGTTTCCAGCATCACCAATGTTAGTATAGATACCATTCGGTAACTCTTGAACAAATTCATAAGCGTTAGCCACTTTCAATGCATCTAAGATTTCTTCATCGGTAGCATTTTCTTTTCCGATAAGAATATTATTTTTGATAGTATCGTTAAAAAGAATCGAATCTTGCGTCACTAAACCTAATAAGTGACGAAGAGAATTCATTGTCATGTCTTTAATGTTGGTGCCATCAATTTTAATAGTTCCTTCTTGAACATCATAAAAACGAGTTAACAAATTGGCTATTGTACTTTTTCCGCTACCGGATTGTCCTACCAATGCAACCGTTTTTCCTTTAGGAACGTGTAAAGAAAAATTCTTTAAAACGTTTTCTTCTTCGTATTTGAAATTAATATTTTCAATAGTAATTTCGGTATCAAAAGATGCTTTTACAATAGCATTTGGTTTATCGGTAATAGCATTTTCAACTTCTAAAACTTCAAAAACACGTTGCGCTGCTGCCATCCCACTTTTTACCGAATAGGTTGCTTTTGAAATGGATTTTGCAGGAGTTAAGATATTGTAGGCCAGTCCCATGTAGGCTAAAAATTGTGCGCCTTCTAAGATTGCTTTTCCGTTAGGAAGCGTGTCTACAAGAACCATATTTCCACCAAACCATAACAGTACGGCAATTACAATAATTCCCATAAATTCACTAAATGGTGAGGCTAAATTGTTCTTTCTTCCAATGCTGTTGGATAATTTCAATAATCTATCTACCGAATCATTGAATCTTTTCTTAAAACTATTTTCGGCATTATAACTTTTAACTACTTTTAATCCAGAAAGACTTTCTTCTACAATGGAGATTAAATAACCTCCTTCGTATTGTAGTTTTTGAGATTTAGATTTCAAAGATTTGCCAATTAATGAAATAATATACCCCGATATAGGAATGAAAATAAATACAAAAATGGTAAGTTTCACACTAATGGAAAACATAGCTGCTATTGTGAAAATAATAGTCATTGGTTCTTTTACAATCAATTCTAAGATGGAAAAAAACGAATTTTGAACTTCTCCAACATCTCCTAGCATCCTAGCCATTATATCTCCTTTTCTTTTTTCAGAATAAAAGGATATTGGCAAATCGATGATTTTATTGTACATCGTGTTTCGTAAATCTTTTAATACACCATTTTTTAAATGCATTAAATGATTAGATGCTAAATAATTAAATAAATTTTTAAGCAAGAAAGTAATTATTATTAGCGAAACAACTAGAAGTAAGGCATATTGTGGGCCATTATTTTTTTCTAATTCTGTTATGTTGTAATAGAGGTATTGTTTTGTAAACTTTGGTATTTCCCAAAGGGTTGTAAAAGTTGGTTTTTTGGATATTTTTTCTGCTTGTGCAAACAATACTTGCATCATTGGAATCAAAGCGATGAAAGACAACGTACTAAACAAGGCATATAAAATATTGTAAACCACATTCCACACCACATGGAATTTATAAGGTTTTATAAAAGGAAATATTTTCTTAAGATTTTCGTCCATTACTTCAACTGCATAGCAGTAATTATGTTTTTAATTTTATCGTCTAATTCTTTTTCAACTTCTGTAGCATTTTCTACAACATCTAAAGGTGCATTTACACTAAAATAGAATTTTATCTTTGGTTCCGTTCCGCTAGGACGGGCACAAATTTTAGAGCCATCTTCTAAATAATAAATCAACACATCCGATTTTGGAATATTAATTGATTCTACTTCTCCAGTAAACCTATTTTTAGCAGTTGCATTTTTGTAATCTTCAATACATACAACACGTTCCCCATTAATTTCATCAACTGGATTTTCACGAAGGCTTACCATCATTTGATTAATTTCTTCCAATCCAGAGATGCCTTTTTTGGTTAAAGAAATTAAATGTTCTTTATAAAATCCGAAATCTACATACAAGTTTAATAGTTCTTGGTATAAGGAACTGCCTGCCGCTTTGGCTTGTGCGGCAATTTCACATACTAACAAGGTAGCTGCAACAGCATCTTTATCGCGAACTGCATCGCCAACCATATATCCAAAACTTTCTTCCCCACCACCAATAAATTCCAATTCTGGAAAATCTTTTATGAATTTTGCAATCCATTTAAAACCAGTTAATCCAACTTTACACTCTACATCATAAGCAGCAGCAAGTTCTAGCATCATTGGGGTAGAAACAATAGTAGTTCCTATAAATTGCTTTCCACTAATTTTTCCAGCACGTTTCCATTGTTCTAAAAGGAAAGCCGTCATGACAACCATAGTTTGATTACCATTTAACAAAGTCATTTTGCCATTAGTATCGCGAACTGCCACTCCCAAACGGTCAGAATCTGGATCGGTACCAACTACAATATCTCCTCCAACTTTATCTGCTAGAGCCATAGCCATAGATAGGGCTTCTGGTTCTTCTGGATTTGGCGAGATTACAGTAGGAAAATCCCCATCAGGAACTTCTTGTTCTGCAACAATATTTACATCGGTATAACCAGCCTTAGCCAAAACTCCAGGAATTGATTTAATAGAAGTTCCATGAAGTGAAGTATATACAATCTTTAAATTTTCTTTAGCCGAAACTGGCGTATTAAAACTTGCATTTTCAATAGTAGATTTTGCGAAAGCGACGTCAACCTCGGTATCTATATATTCAATTAAATTTTCATTAGCATCAAACTTAATATTGTCATACGGAAGCGCTTCAATTATTTGAATAATTTCCGAATCTTGTGGCGGAACTAGTTGCCCACCATCTTGCCAATATACCTTGTAACCGTTATATTCTGGTGGATTATGAGAAGCCGTCAATACAATTCCGGCATGGCATTTCAAATGTTTTAATGCAAACGATAACTCTGGTGTAGGGCGCATATCCGAAAAAAGATACACCTGAATTCCATTGGCAGAAAAAACATTGGCAACCGTTTTAGCCAAAGTATCGCTATTATGGCGGCAATCGTAAGCAATTACTACTTTTAAAGCCTCTCCAGGAAAGGATTTTTTAAGATAATCCGAAATCCCTTGGGTGTTTTTTCCCAAAGTATATTTATTAATTCTATTGGTTCCAGCACCCATAATTCCGCGCATTCCACCAGTACCGAATTCTAAATTTTTATAAAAACTCTCTTCTAAATCTTTTGGAGAGTTAGCCATCATTTCGCGAATGGCTTCTTGGGTTTCTTGGTCAAAAGCCGGAGTTAACCATTCATTTGCTTTGTCTAAAATATTTTGTTCCAATTGCATATTCTTTTTTTTTTATGAAGCTATTCCTGCTATCCGCTCTATCTTTTCTTGCTTAAAAAACAGCAAGAAAAGGATGCCGCTTCTATCAGGGCTAAGCCTATTTGTAAACTTATTTTTTGTAACCTATTTTCGTTCGTTCTTTATCTATATTGTTAGTGTCTTTTTCTACTAGATAATTTAAGACATTGTAAATTTCAGGAAATTGACCTTCTATTTCCATGATTTTATTTTGTAATTCAGAGTAATTCAATGCAAATTGTCGAATTGCTACAAATGTTCGCATTATTGAAATGTTAATTTCTATTGCTTTACCACTTTTTAATACACTTGAAAGCATTGCAACTCCTTGTTCTGTGAAGTCAAAAGGCATATATCTCAATCCTCCATAACTTGAGGACGAAAATTTCGTCCTCAAGTTTGTAAATTCTGTTTCAGTTAATTCAAACATGAAATCTTCTGGGAAACGAGATATATTTCGTCTCACGGAAGCTTTAAGTCTTTTATTTTCAATTTCATAAAGCTCAGCCAAATCAAAGTCTAACATGACTTTGCAACCTCTTACTTCATAAATTTTATTTTGAATAACTTCTATTTCCATCTTTTAAAATGTTTGAGGTCACAATTTGTTACCTTAAAGAATTACTTTTTAGGGTAAAACGTATAGTCAGACACTTATTTATAAATTTATTTCCTTGGCAATTTTATACCGTTCTTCATTGTTTTTAGTTCGAAGAATTATTTCCCCCAAAAATCCTGCAAGAAATAATTGAGATCCAATAATCATGGAAGTTAAGGCAATATAAAACAACGGATTTTGTGCGACCAAAATGGTAGGCTCATGGAGTACAAAAAGTTTAATTAATTTGAAAACAATTATAAATCCAGTAGATAATAGTCCTATGATAAACATTAAAACTCCAGCCGCACCAAAAAAGTGCATTGGTCTTTTTCCGTATTGAGACAAAAACCAAATAGTTATTAAATCTAGAAACCCATTAATAAAACGGCTCATTCCAAATTTAGATTCGCCATATTTTCGTGCTTGGTGGATGACTACTTTTTCGCCAATATTACCAAACCCAGCATTTTTTGCCAATACCGGAATATAACGGTGCATTTCGCCCGAAACTTCAATGTTTTTAATAACAATATTTTTGTAGGCTTTCAATCCGCAATTAAAATCATTCAAATACACTCCCGAAGTTTTTCGTGCTGCCAAATTGAATAATTTAGAAGGAAGGTTTTTAGTAACCGCATTGTCATAACGCTTCTTTTTCCAGCCAGAAACTAAATCATAATTTCCTTTGGTAACCATGTCGTAAAGTTCCGGAATCTCATCAGGGCTGTCTTGCAAATCGGCATCCATAGTAATGATTACATCACCTTCTGCCTTGTTGAAGCCAGCATGCAACGCCTGAGATTTACCGTAATTTCTTAAAAAACGAATCCCTTTTACATTGGAATCTTTTAGATTAAGATCCTCAATGCTATGCCAAGAATCATCGGTACTTCCATCATCAATAAAGATAACTTCATAAGTATAATGGTTGGCGTTCATGACCTTCACAATCCAAGAATGCAATTCAGGCAACGATTCTTGTTCGTTTAATAATGGGATAATTATGGATAAGTTCATTAAATTTAAAAACTTTGATTAGAATCTTTTTTCACAATTGCACCAACAAGTAATGAGTATAGCAATCCGAAAAAAGCATACATAGCTATTGTTACAGGAAATACAATATATTGACTCATGAATTTTTTAGTCATAGAAATTGCCAAATCTATTTGCTCGGCAGTCATATTAGGATTCTTTTTAAGAATTTCCGATTTGGTTACGGCAAGAATTTGAGAGGCAAATTCTGGAAAGATTAAATTAAAAAATAGGTTAAAAATTGCATAAATTAAAGCAGCAACAACGGTTATAGAAACACCAATTTTAAGACATTCTGAAAAAGATACAAATCCTCCATTCAATTTTTTGTAATTAGTACAGCCCAAAAAGATGAATAAAAAGGGTAGAATTAAATAGTTTAATAAATTTATTATTATTCCAAAACTACTTCCAATTAGCTTTTCAATACCTATGACATAAGATATTACAAACTCTAATACCATTATAACACCGAATAATAGACCAAGTTGCAAACCAGATTTAGCTGGCGAAGTTTTATTTTCCATCTTTTTAAAATGTTAAAATTAATCTACAAATATACTAATTCCATTATTATTGCTGATTATATAATTCAAATAAAAAAAGGGATAAAAAAATTTGATTATTAAAAAATAATTGTATTTTTGCACTCTCAAATAAAAATGAATAAACAAAAGTTGTAGTCAGTTGATACCTTTTCTTTAAAAGCTTCACAACAAACTACCTCATAACAAATAAAAGATTAACACAATGAAACAAGGAATTCACCCAGAAAATTACAGATTAGTTGCTTTTAAAGACATGTCAAACGAAGATGTTTTCATCACTAAGTCAACAGTAGAAACTAAAGAAACTATCACTCACGAAGGAGTTGAATATCCGGTTTATAAAATGGAGATCTCTAGAACATCACACCCATTTTACACAGGTAAATCTAAACTTATTGATACTGCAGGACGTATTGATAAATTCAAAACTAAATACGCTAAACACGGTAAATAATATTTTACAGTGTTCAAATTTTATTAAGACCTTCCAATTTATTGGGAGGTTTTTTTATTTACTAAATCTTTGTACTTTTGAGCAGGGTTTAATAGTATTTCTAAACTGCTAAACTTTTAACCTTTTAACCTTCTGAAATGAACTACATACTATTTGACGGAACTGTTCGTGAAGCACTATTACCATTTACTTTTACAAGACCTGTGGCCGAAATACGAATAGGTGTTTTAACCATTCGTGAAAAATGGGAAAAATATTTAGGCTATACCACTACCACTTTAACCGAAGAATACCTTTCGGAAAAGTATCCAATGGTAGAACTAGAAAATAATGTAATGATTAATGCTTCTTTTTTGCCAAACGCTATTCTATCTGAAATGGTAAAAAACCTTGAATCCAATCAAGCCATTTTTAAAGGAGATGAAGTTATCGCTTTTTACACTAATGAAACTCAAGAAGAAGTAGATTTTGATGCTTATGAAATTATAGAGTATTCAGAAGATTGCCTCACAGTAGAGCATTCCTGGGATATTTTTGCCAAAAATGACGCTGCTTTACGAGAAGATTTTGAATTGATTACAGAAGGAAGAACGTCACAACCTATTCCGAAATCGGTTAATGTGATTGCGCCCGAAAATATATTTATAGAAGAAGGAGCCAAACTAGAATTTGTAACTTTAAATGCATCTACGGGCCCTATATATATTGGAAAAAATTCTGAAATTATGGAGGGTTCCGTTATTCGAGGACCATTTGCGCTCTGCGAATCAGGAAGAGTAAAATTGGCATCCAAAGTTTATGGGGCTACAACTGTTGGGCCTCATTCGGTTATTGGTGGTGAAGTAAATAATTCGGTACTTTTTTCCTATTCCAATAAAGGACACGATGGTTTTCTAGGAAATTCTGTTCTTGGTGAATGGTGTAATATTGGTGCCGACAGCAATAATTCCAACCTGAAAAATAATTACGAACCAGTAAAATTATGGAGTTACGAAACCGAAAATTTCGCTAAAACGGGTTTACAATTCTGTGGATTAATGATGGGTGATCATAGTAAATGTGGTATCAACACCATGTTCAATACAGGAACTGTTGTAGGCGTAAGCACTAATATTTTTGGTGCAGGTTTTCCAAGAAATTTTGTGCCAAGTTTCTCTTGGGGAGGAGCATCCGGATTTTCAACTTACTTAACAAGCAAAGCATTTCAAACTGCTAAAATTGTAATGGCACGTCGTAATATGGAATTTACAGAAGACGATGCTAAGATCTTAGAACACGTTTTTGAAGAAACTAAAAAATATAGGAAAGAGTAATATTTCTTATCTATTTAAAGGTAATAAATAAAAATATCCGATAATTTATATAGTATACTATGTAAATTATCGGATATTTTATATTGTATGTGATTTAAAATATCCGATAATTTATATTTTTATTTAAATAATATCGATTAATTTAATATATTTGCCCTATGGTAAGAAGAAAAAAACTTTTAATAATTGCAAAACATCTTTATAAAAAAGAGTTTACTGTCCTTATTGGCGCTAGGCAAATAGGGAAGTCAACTCTATTAAAGCAATTGTATGAAGATTTAAAAAAGCAAAATAAACCTACTTATTTTCTAAATTTAGATAGAAAGGATATTTTAGACGAACTTAATCAAAATCCAGAAAATCTATTCAAGTTTTGTCCACTTCAAGAAGGAGAAAGAATCATTGTCTTTATTGATGAAATACAATATTTAGACAATGCTACAAATTTTATAAAATTGCTTTTTGATGAATATTCTAGCCAATTAAAAATAGTCGCTACAGGAAGTTCCGCATTTTATGTTGATAGACAATTTAAAGATTCATTAGTTGGAAGAAAAAAGATTTTTCAGATGGGAACACTTGATTTTGAAGAATTTTTACTTTTTAAAGGTAGATCGGATTTGGTTTTGGAATTAAAATCATTACAAAATAAAAAAAAATCCAAATCTATAAAAGAAAACCTTCTTTGGACTTATATGGATGAGTTTGTTAATTATGGTGGATATCCTGCTGTAGTTTTAGAAAATGATATAGATCAAAAAATAGAACTCCTTAAAGAAATTAGAGATTCGTTTATTAAAAGAGATATTCTGGAGTCAGGGATTACAGATGAAACTAAATTTTACAGAATGTTGCTGCTTTTGGCTAGCCAATCGGGAAATTTATTGAATGTTAATGAAATTTCGAATACTTTACGAATCACAAATGCAACGGTTGAAAATTATTTATATGTCTTACAAAAGTGTTTCCATATTACTTTAGTCAAACCGTTTTACAATAATCTTAGGAAAGAGTTAACCAAGATGCCTAAAGTTTATATCAACGATTTAGGATTAAGAAATGTTTTAGTAAATCATTTTTCTCCTACAGAGCAACGTGCAGACAAAGGTATTGTTTTGGAAAATTTGTGTTGTAGGTTGCTTTTAGAACGATATGATGTAGATCAGGTTAAATATTGGCGTACTGCAGATGGAAATGAAGTTGATTTTATAATAGAAACCCAATTTTTAAAAGGTTTTGCAATAGAAGTTAAATTTAATGAGCAAGATTCCAAAATATCTAAATATAAAAAATTCATTAGCAATTATCCTGATTTTCCTTTGGATTTTTGGTGGTGGAAAAAAATGGATTTAATGGTGTAAATGCCTAACAGATTTTCAAAATTTGTTAGGCAAATTATTGAAAAAATGTTTGTAAATTTGCACACTCAATTTTTTGACAACGATTTCATTAATTGAGTTTACTTATGGAAAACAAAAAAAAAGTAGCCTTTTATACTTTAGGCTGCAAACTGAATTTCTCCGAGACTTCTACCATTGCTAGAAATTTTCAAGACGAAGGATTTGATCGCGTTGACTTTGAAGAAGTAGCTGATATGTATGTTATAAATACCTGCTCTGTTACTGAAAATGCCGATAAACAATTTAAACAAATAGTAAAGAAGGCTATGAAACTTAACGACAAAGCATTTATTGCTGCCGTTGGTTGTTATGCCCAATTGAAACCCGAAGAATTAGCTTCTGTTGATGGCGTTGATTTGGTTCTAGGTGCTACCGAAAAATTTAAAATCACCGATTATATAAATGATCTAACCAAAAACGAGAGGAGTGAAGTGCATTCCTGCGAAATTGAAGAAGCCGATTTTTATGTAGGAAGTTATTCTATTGGCGACAGAACTCGTGCTTTCTTGAAAGTACAAGACGGTTGCGATTACAAATGTACCTATTGCACCATTCCTCTAGCTCGCGGAATTTCTAGAAGTGATGCCTTGGAAAATGTTTTAAAAAATGCTTCCGAAATTTCTAAACAAAACATCAAAGAAATTGTACTTACAGGTGTGAATATTGGGGATTACGGCAAAGGAGAATTTGGAAATAAAAAACACGAACATACTTTTCTAGATTTGGTAAAAGCATTAGACGAAGTAGAAGGAATAGAGCGCCTACGAATTTCCTCTATTGAGCCTAATCTCCTCAAAAATGAAACTATAGAATTTGTATCCCAAAGCCGCACTTTTGTGCCACATTTTCATATTCCGTTGCAATCTGGTAGTAATGAAATTTTGAAGAAAATGAAGCGTCGCTATTTGCGAGAAGTTTATACCGAACGAGTTGCTAAAATTAGGGAAGTAATGCCGCACGCTTGTATTGGAGTAGATGTTATTGTTGGTTTTCCTGGTGAAACCGATGAGAATTTTATAGAAACCTATCATTTTTTGAATGAAATGGATATTTCCTATTTGCACGTTTTTACCTATTCCGAAAGAGATAATACCGAAGCAGCAACTATGGATGGTGTAGTTGCAATGAATGTGCGTTCCAAAAGAAGCAAAATGTTACGCGGACTTTCAGTCAAAAAACGTCGTGCTTTTTACGAAAGTCAAATAGGTAGTAATAGAACTGTTTTATTTGAAAGCGAAAATAAAGAAGGCTACATTCATGGTTTTACTGAGAATTATGTGAAAGTAAAAACCCCTTGGAATCCAGAATTAGTAAACACTTTACATGAAATAAACCTTACCAGAATGGATGAAGACGGAAGTGTTAGAATGGATTTTCTTAATATGGAAGCATAAGATTTAGAATCACCACCCAGTTTGTCATTCCGTAGGAATCCCAATTTAGTTTTTCTAATATCTATTATGAAATCTAATTTTAGTAATTCTAAAAACGGTTGCACTATATTGTTCAATAAATTCAAATTTATGTCTACCAGGTTGCTTAAAATCTATAATTCGTTCGCCAGAAATTTCATAATACATGCTGTCACCTTCTAACATAAATCGACCGCCATTTTTTCTGTAAGCAGATCGAATTAAATCAAATTTAGATAAATTCCAAGTGGTTAAATTAGCATTTAAATCGTTCAATTCTGAAAATAAACCTTCCGTAATTTCGGTTTTACAACCATAATATTTTTCGATAGATTCAAAAAAAGCAAGAATATTAAGGTTTAGTTCTTCTGGATTCATTTTGTAAATATAATAAATTCCAAAATAAAAATTCCAAATTTCAATTATAACGATACAATTGGAATTTGGAATTTTTATTTTGGATATTTTTTAAAAACTATATTTTAATTCCAGGAGGTAATAAGTCTCTGTAAATTACATTTTTTCTAAAAAACAGAGCGATTTTAGGAAGAATAGGAACTACTTTTAATTTGCGTTCGTAGGCTATTTCCATAATATTTTTCAATAAATTTTCAATAAATTCCTCATCAGTAAAACCATCAGGCACGTTAATACGAGTCAGAAAAATTTTCTTTTCTTGAAAGGAATATTCAACGGAAACTAACTTCCCATCCACCAAAGTTTCAAATTGTCTAGCGAAGGTGTTGTCTTTAATTTCCATTTTTTCTAAAATTATCTCTGAGTTCATATATAAATCAATAAAATTGAATTAGTTTTATGCAAATTTCGGAATAAATAATGGATAATACCATTGAAATACGTTAAAATATGACTAAGATTCCTGTTTATTTTATGCCCGGTTTGGCAGCGAGCTCCTCAATTTTTGAACGAATTGACTTACCAAAAGATACTTTTGAAATTCATCTTTTAGAATGGTTTCAACCTGAAAATCAGGAAACTCTTACAAATTATGCCAAGCGAATGGCTGAAAAAGTAGTGCGCAAAAATGCGGTTTTATTAGGAGTTTCATTTGGTGGAATATTAGTTCAAGAAATGGCTCAGTTTTTAAATTTGAGGAAATTGATTATTGTTTCTAGTGTAAAATCAAATACCGAATTGCCTAAGAGAATGAAGTTTGCTAAAACTACAAAAGCCTATAAATTACTTCCTACTAGTTTATTGCAAGATGTTGAAAAACTTGTCAAATATGCTTTTGGCGATGTTATGAAACAACGTGTAAAGTTGTACGAACAGTTTTTGCATTTGCGAAATAAAGAGTATTTAGATTGGGCAATTGAGCAAGTAGTTTGCTGGGAAAGAATAAAAATTGATTCTAATGTAATTCATATTCATGGAGATGCCGATGAGGTTTTTCCTTCCAAAAATATTAAATCCTTTATTAATGTTAAAGGAGGAACACATATTATGATTTTAAATCGTTTTAGATGGTTCAATCAAAATTTACCCAAAATAATTTTAGGAGAGTCAATTTAATTTTTCGGCTCGATTATTGTAACTTTGTGGACTAATAAAAAGAAATGGAAATGAAAAAAGCGCAGGTTTTAGGAATCTTGGCAGTACTAGTTATTGCTAGTGGTTTGTTTGTATTTTCCCTTTCGGGAGAGGATAAAAAGAAATTATTACACGAAGGAACTTCGCAATATTTTCCAGCTTCAGTAGATTTTGCAGAAGAAAAAACCCCTTTGCAAATAGCTGATGTTAGAGAACGTTTTGATCGCGAATTGTTAGTTAATGCCAATCTTCATTCTTCTACTATTTTAATTTTAAAACGTGCCAATCGTGCATTTCCAATTATAGAACCAATATTAAAACAATATGGAGTTCCTGACGATTTTAAATATTTAGCAGTAATTGAAAGTGCTTTAACTAATGCTGTTTCAGCTTCTGGTGCCAAAGGCGTTTGGCAATTTATGCCAGATACTGCCAAAGAAAAAGGGATGGAAGTTAACGATGGTGTGGACGAGCGCTATCATTTACAAAAATCTACCGAAGCAGCTTGTAAATATTTATTGGCTGCTAAACAAAAATTTGGCAACTGGACACTAGCAGCTGCATCTTATAATGGCGGAATGAATGGTGTTAATACCAAAATAACCGAACAAAGAGTATCCGATTATTATGATTTATTGCTAACGGATGAAACTTCTAGATATGTTTTTAGAATTTTAGCTCTTAAAGAAATTATGAAGCATCCAGAACTTTATGGATTTGAAGTTGCTAAAAGTGAGATGTATGAAAATATACCGACCAAAATCATAGAAGTTGATAGTTCCATTACCGATTTGGCTGTTTTTGCTAAAAACCAAGGAATTAATTATAAGATTTTAAAGATTCATAATCCGTGGTTGCGTGATAAAAAATTATATAATCCTACTAAAAAGAAATATCGCATCGAGATTCCTACCGAAGGGTATTAATCTCAATATTCAATTTCCAATAAAGTCTGTCTTTTTAATTATCGCTTTGTTGCAAATATTTTTATTGTACTCAATTCACGAAAACTAAAAAATGCCTACTTCTTTTCATTTGATGAAAGCAATATTAAAAATATCATTTTTATATTGTGTATTTCATTGGTTAAAATTTATTAAAGGATAATGTTAATAACTTGCAGTATAAAATACCTAAAAGAACTTTGAAATCCTTCGTGATTTAATATATTTGCATGTTATACAAAAAATACATTTTAGAATAAAAATATATGAGCGAAGAAATCAAAAAGAACAATTATTCAGCAGATAGTATCCAAGCATTAGAAGGAATGGAGCACGTAAGAATGCGTCCGTCTATGTATATTGGGGATATTGGTGTAAGAGGTTTGCACCACTTGGTTTATGAAGTTGTAGATAATTCTATTGATGAGGCAATGGGAGGTCATTGTGATACTATAGGAGTTTCTATAAACAAAGACGGATCTGTTTCTGTAGAAGATAATGGTCGAGGTATTCCTGTAGATATTCATAAAAAAGAAGGAGTTTCTGCTCTAGAAGTAGTAATGACTAAAATTGGAGCTGGAGGTAAATTTGATAAAGATTCTTATAAAGTTTCTGGAGGACTTCACGGAGTTGGAGTTTCGGTAGTAAATGCATTATCCGAACATTTAACTGCTACAGTTCATAGAGATGGAAAAGTATACGAACAAGAATATGAAAGAGGAAAAGCATTATATCCAGTTAAACAAATAGGGGAGACTACTAAAAGAGGAACTATTGTTACGTTCTATCCAGATAGTACTATTTTCACGCAAACTATTGAATTTTCTTACGATACCTTATCGGCAAGAATGCGCGAACTTTCTTTTTTAAACAAAGGAATCACAATTACTTTTACAGATAAAAGAGAAGTTGATAAAGACGGAAATTTTATTAGTGAAATTTTCCATTCGGACGAAGGATTAAAAGAATACATCCGTTATTTGGATGGTAATCGTGAACCAATTATTTCTCATGTGATATCTATGGATCATGATAAAGGAGAAATTCCAGTAGAAGTTGCTTTAATATACAATACTAGTTATACTGAGAATATTTTTTCTTATGTAAATAACATCAACACTCATGAAGGAGGAACGCATTTACAAGGTTTTAGAACGGGACTTACTCGATCTCTAAAAAAATATGCCGATGCTTCGGGAATGTTAGATAAATTAAAATTTGAAATTTCGGGGGATGATTTCCGTGAAGGATTAACTGCGATTATTTCGGTTAAAGTTTCTGAACCACAATTTGAAGGACAAACGAAAACCAAACTTGGAAATAGAGAGGTTGTTTCGCCAGTAAGTCAAGCTGTGAGTGAAATGATTGAAAATTATTTAGAAGAAAATCCAAACGATGCTCGTATCATTGTTCAAAAAGTAATTCTAGCGGCGCAAGCCCGTCATGCAGCTAAGAAAGCTCGTGAAATGGTACAACGTAAAACGGTTCTTGGTGGTGGTGGATTACCAGGAAAATTATCTGATTGTTCCGAACAAGACCCTGCACGGTGTGAGGTATATCTTGTAGAGGGAGATTCGGCTGGTGGTACAGCTAAACAAGGACGTGATAGAGCATTTCAAGCTATTTTGCCTTTACGTGGTAAGATATTGAATGTTGAAAAAGCAATGCATCATAAGGTTTTTGAAAACGAAGAAATTAGAAATATTTTTACAGCACTTGGAGTAACTATTGGAACTCCAGAAGACAGTAAAGCATTAAATATTGAAAAATTACGTTACCATAAAGTAATTATTATGTGTGATGCCGATGTCGATGGTAGTCATATTGCAACCTTAATTTTAACATTCTTCTTTAGATTTATGAGAGAATTAATTGAGCAAGGACATATTTATATTGCAGCACCACCTTTATATTTAGTTAAAAAAGGAAATAAAAAAGAATATGCTTGGACGGATAATCAACGCGACATTGCCAACGAAAAAATGGGAGGCAGCGCGGCAATCCAGCGTTATAAAGGTCTTGGAGAAATGAATGCAGAACAATTATGGGAAACTACAATGGATCCTAATTTTAGAACACTGCGTCAGGTTACCATTGATAGTTTAGCAGAAGCAGATCGAGTTTTTTCTATGTTAATGGGCGATGAGGTTCCGCCACGTAGAGAGTTCATCGAGAAAAATGCTGTTTACGCTAATATTGATGCATAATAATTTTTTAAAATATATTAAGATAGGGATTTGTTTGATTTTTTCAGGCAAATCCTTTTGTCAATCCCCACAAACTCTATCTCAAATAAGTTTATTTTTAAACGATGCTACTTTCTATTCCGATAAGTACATTACTCCAGCTACTGATGCCGCGGTATATCAATCCTCTTCTGGATGGATGAACTCTCCTAAAACGCGAAAATTATTTGCAGTTACCTTAGGCCTTCATGGAAATACTTTTTTAGTACCCAAAAGAGATCGAAGTTTTGAAATAAATAATTCTGACTTTTCTTTTTTTACTATTCAAAATGCCAATTCCGAACCAATTTCTTCGGCAACTGTTCCTTCAACTCTTGGTAATGATGATCATTACTATTTAGTAGGTCAAATAGATAATAATAATCAAATTAAGTTAGAATCCCCCAAAGGAGTAAATCAAGAATCTATTGTATATCCCTATATGCAAGGATCCATTTCTTTATGGAAAGGATTTGAGGTAGTTGGAAAATATTCAACTAAAGTTAAATTAAAAAGAGGGGAATACCAAGTGTATGGATTTGGACTAAAACATAACTTTAGTCAATACATATCGTCGTTAAATAAGCATAAAATTAATTTATCAGCACTTTTTGCTTTTTCAAAAGAAGATATTAGCTTCGATTTTTTAGACACCTATACTTCTTATGGGAATCTAGGAATTAATAGAATAACAGGTAAGGTAGAAACGTGTCAATTTCAAATTAGCGCATCTAAAGAATGGAAGAAATTTGAATTGATGCTCAGTACCATAACCAATAGGAGTGATTTTAAATATTTTTTAACTGGAGAAAAAGGACAAATTGAAGAGGTAATTCCAGTACAATATATATTAAATGAAAAGCTTAAAGATATTTACAAGACTAAATTTAATAGCATTTGGGAAATTTCGGGTAGATACCAATTTAACAAATTTTATTTACAATCTTGCGTTGCTTTTGGTAAATTTGTAAACACAAATTTATCCGTTCAATACGAATTTTAATTTTTTTTATAAATATAAATAACAACAAAATGAAAGTTACCATAGTAGGAGCAGGAAACGTAGGAGCTACATGTGCAGACGCTATTGCTTATAGAAGAATTGCGAGTGAAATCGTATTATTAGACATTAGAGAAGGTTTTGCAGAAGGAAAAGCATTAGACATCATGCAAACCCAAACCACTTTAGGATTTAATACTAAAATGGTTGGAAGTACTAATGATTATTCTAAAACAGCAGAAAGTGATGTAGTTGTAATTACCTCTGGAATTCCAAGAAAACCAGGAATGACAAGAGAGGAATTAATTGGCATTAATGCAGGAATTGTGAAAACAGTTGCTGAAAACTTATTAGCTCATTCGCCAAATGCAATAGTAGTTGTGGTTTCTAATCCAATGGATACCATGACTTATTTAACTTTAAAAGCTACAGGTTTACCAAAAAATAGAATTATTGGAATGGGAGGAACTTTAGATAGTTCTCGTTTTAAAACCTATTTATCCTTAGCTTTGAACAAGCCAGCTAATGATATCCAAGGAATGGTGATTGGTGGTCATGGGGATACTACTATGATTCCGTTAACTAGATTGGCGTCTTATAATGGAGTTCCAGTTTCTCAATTTTTATCGGAAGATGAATTGACTAAAATTGCTGCCGACACTATGGTTGGAGGTGCTACACTTACAGGTTTGTTAGGGACTTCTGCTTGGTATGCACCAGGAGCTTCTGTTGCATTCTTGGTAGATGCTATTTTGAATGACCAAAAGAAAATGATCCCATGTTCTGTAATGCTAGATGGAGAATACGGACAAAGCGATATTTGCATTGGCGTTCCATGTATTATTGGAAGAAATGGAGTTGAAAAAATTGTAGATATTCAATTAAACAACGAAGAAAAAACAAAATTTTCTAAAAGTGCAGACGCGGTTAGAGCAATGAATGCCGATTTAAAATCGGTTTTATAATAAAATAAAAACAAAATGTTTTAAAAGACTGCATTTTTGCAGTCTTTTTTTGATATTAATGGGTAAATAATTTGTTAATCTTTATCTAAATTATATATTTGCACGTTTGTAAAAACGTGTAAGTGGTATTTTTTTTTGATTTCATTTGAAAATCAATAGATTATCTATATTTACTTGGTTTTATAAACCCAACAAACAAAAATTAATTAATTTTTAGTAATAATGCAGAATAAAGGACTTATTAAATTTTTCGCAATTCTATTTGCATTGGTGAGTATTTACCAATTAACATTCACATTTGTTTCAAGTGGAATTCAAAACGATGCTAAAGCATTCGCCAAAGGAAATCAGCAAAAGGAAGTTAACTATTTAAACGATTTGAAAAATAAAAATGTTTTCAGTTTATTTGGTTTGGTAGACTATACCTATGCTGAAGTGAGTGGGAAACAAATCAATAAAGGTCTTGACCTTGAAGGAGGTATCAACGTTATACTTCAAATTTCGGTTAAAGATGTTTTAAAAGGTCTTGCAAACGACTCTAAAAATCCAATCTTCAATAAATCATTAGAAGATGCGAAAAATAACCAAAAAGGAAATCAATCTTATTTGGAAGCTTTTTACGAAGCATTTGAAGCAAATTCTAACGGAACTGTAAAATTAGCCGATCCGAGTATATTCGCTAATAGAAATTTATCCGATCAGATAAATTTCAATATGACCGATGCGCAAACTAAAAAGGTAATCAATAGAAAAGTTGACGAATCAGTAGAAAGTGCTTTTGAAGTATTGAGAAAACGTATCGATAAATTTGGAGTTACCCAACCAAACATTGCTAAATTAGGACAAACTGGAAGAATTCTTGTAGAATTGCCGGGAGCTAAGGATGTAGATAGAATTAAACTTTTATTACAAAGAACTGCACAATTAGAGTTCTGGGAGACATACAAAATAGACGAAATGGGTAGCTTCTTGATGGCTACTAATGATTTGTTAAAAAAATCAGAAGCTCCAGTTGCGGCTAAAGAAGTTAAAACTGCAGCTAAAGATTCGTTAACTGCAATGTTAACTGATAAATCGAAGGATTCTGTTGCAGATAAAAAAGGAAGCAATCCATTATTGGATAAATTTATATCTCAAGGAGGTGGCCCTGTTTTAGGAATAGTTTCTGTAAAAGATACTGCCACAATAAACTCTTATTTTAAAAGAGCAGATGTTCGTGCATTAATTCCTGCAGACAAACGTTTCGTGAAATTAGTATGGGGAAAACCAACAACTACTAAAGACGAGAAAACTAAAAAAGAAACAGAAACTTTTGAACTTTATGCTTTAAAAGGAAATAAAGATAATGTAGCTCCATTAAGTGGCGGTGTAATTACCGATGCAAGAGATACTTTTGACCAATTAGGAAAACCAGCTGTTTCTATGCAAATGAATGGGCAAGGTTCTAAAAAATGGGAAGAATTAACAGGAAATGCTTTTACTACTAAAGGATACATTGCAATTGCTTTGGATAACGTTGTTTATTCTGCACCAGGGGTTTCATCTGGGCCAATTGCTGGAGGAAGATCAGAAATTTCTGGAAACTTTGATATTGCAGAAACTAAAGATTTAGCTAACGTTTTACGTGCTGGTAAATTACCTGCAAGAGCAGAAATTATCCAATCGGAAGTGGTAGGACCATCCTTAGGAGAAAAAGCAATACATGCTGGATTTATTTCTTCTATCGTAGGTTTCTTATTAGTATTCTTATGGATGGTATTCTATTATGGTAGAGCAGGTTGGTACGCTAACATCGCTTTATTAGTAAATTTACTTTTCTTATTCGGAATCTTGGCAAGTTTAGGTGCTGTATTAACTTTACCTGGTATTGCTGGTATCGTGTTAACATTAGGTACTGCAGTAGATGCAAACATTATTATCTATGAAAGAGCTAAGGAAGAGTTGCGCGAGGGTAAAACTCTGTCTGATGCAGTAAAAACTTCTTATGGATGGAAAGGAGCTATGCGTTCTATTATTGATGCTAACGTAACACACGTATTAACTGGAGCTATCTTATTTATATTTGGAACAGGTCCAATTCAAGGATTTGCTACTACTTTATTAATAGGTATTTTTACTTCATTGTTTACTTCTATTTTCATTGCAAGAATTTTCATCGACAGAGATGTTGCTAATAATAAAGAAATAACATTCTCTACACCAATAACTAAAAATTGGTTTACAGGTTTTCATTTTGATTTTGTTGGAATGAAAAAATGGACGTACTTGTTCTCTTCTATAGTTGTTATAGGAAGTTTAGTTTCTATTTTCTTTGTAAATGGTTTAGATGAAGGTGTAGATTTTGTTGGAGGAAGAACGTTCCAAGTAAAATTTGAAAAAACAGTAGAACCTACTCAAGTATCGGAAGAATTATCTAAAGAATTTGGTACTGCTGTTGAAGCAAAAGTATTTGGAGATTCCGATCAATTAAAATTGACTACCAAATATAAAATTAAAGAAGAAAATGCTGGTGTCGATAAAGAAGTAAATGAGAAATTATTTAAAGTTCTGGGTAAATATTATACCAACATGACTTACGATAAATTCATCAATTCTTATGATGGTAAACAAGTAGGAGTATTGCAAGCATCTAAAGTTGGTGCTGCAATTTCGGAAGATATTAAAACAAACTCTTATTGGGCTGTACTTGGTGCTATGCTAGTTGTAGGGTTGTACTTAGTAATTTCGTTCCGTAAATGGCAATATTCATTAGGAGCTATCGCTGCAGTATTGCATGATGTTATTTTCGTATTAGGAATGTATTCGTTATTATATAAAGTGATGCCTTTTCATATGGAAATGGACCAACATTTCATTGCTGCTATCTTAACCGTAATTGGATATTCTATGAACGATACCGTTATTGTATTTGATAGAATTCGTGAATATCTTGGAGGTAACAAAAAAGGTCACTTTAAAGATGTAGTAAATGCTTCTATTAATAGTACTTTATCTAGAACATTAAATACTTCTTTGATGATGATTTTAGTATTGTTAACGATGTTCTTATTTGGTGGAGAATCTATCCGAGGATTTATCTTTGCCATGCTAGTAGGTATCATTGTAGGAACATATTCTTCTTTATTCATAGCAACTCCAGTATTGGTAGATACAATGACTAAAGGTGATATTGATGATATTGAAGAAAGACATTTTAAATCTTAATATTGATTTAAAAAATATAGATTAAAATAATAACAGCAGTAAACATAATTTGTTTACTGCTGTTTTTTTATGCAACAAATTCTAAAATTATTCTAGTTTTATTAATTTAATAAATTGAAGTTAAATTTTGCTTTAAAATTTTTTTTCAGTAATTTTTTTCAATTTAATTGTGCAAATTTGCATATTCAAAAAAAATACTATGCCAAAGATTTCAAATAAAGGAAAACAGATGCCAGAATCACCAATTAGGAAATTGGTGCCTTATGCCGATATTGCAAAGAAAAATGGAAATAAAGTATACCATTTAAATATTGGTCAACCCGATATTAAAACTCCGGAAGTAGCTTTAAATGCAGTAAAAAATGCAGACATTAAAATTTTAGAGTACAGCCATTCGGCAGGTTTTGAAAGTTATAGAACCAAATTATCCCAATATTACAAAAACCATGGTTTGCCAATTGAAGTTGCCGATGTTATTATTACCACAGGTGGATCTGAAGCCTTACTTTTTGCATTAGGAAGCACAATGGATGTTGGTGATGAAATTATTATTCCTGAGCCGTTTTATGCTAATTACAACGGGTTTTCTGTTGCATCAGGTGTGAATGTTGTACCCGTGATTTCTACTATTGAAGATGGTTTTGCTTTACCCCCAATTGCAGCATTTGAAAAATTAATCACTCCAAAAACCAAAGCAATTTTAATTTGTAATCCAGGTAATCCAACTGGATATTTATATTCAGAAGACGAAATCCAGCAATTGGCTGTAATTGTTAAAAAGCACGATTTATTTTTGATAGCCGATGAAGTTTACCGCGAATTTATATACGATTCAAATGACAAACATTATTCGGTAATGAATGTTACTGGTATTGAAGAAAATGCAATCATGATTGATTCGGTTTCTAAAAGGTACAGCATGTGTGGCGCTAGAATAGGGTGTATAGTTTCTAAAAACAAAGAAGTAATGGCTGCGGCTATGAAATTTGCGCAAGCAAGATTAAGTCCTCCAACGTATGAGCAAATTGCTAGTGAAGCTGCTTTAGAAACACCACAAATTTATTTTGACGAAGTAATTGAAGAATATAAAGAAAGGAGAGATATATTAATATCCGAATTAAAAAAAATAGATGGTGTAAAAGTAGGAACACCAAAAGGTGCTTTTTATTGCATTGCGCAACTACCTGTTTCTAATGCAGATGATTTTGCACAATGGCTATTAGAGTCTTATAATTTAAATGGAGAAACAGTTATGGTAGCTCCTGCAGCAGGATTTTATTCCACGCCTAATGTTGGCTTGAATGAGGTTCGAATTGCTTATGTCTTAAAAAAAGAAGATCTTGTGCGATCGGTTCAAATCCTTAAAGAAGCTTTAATAGTTTATAATTCTAAATAATATACTGTATTTTTTTTATAAAATTAATTTTTTATTAATACCCCAAATAGGTAATTACTTCTTTGGGGTATTTTATTATGTAAGATTATTCTTACATATATTTTAAAAAGATGTATTTAATCGATATTATTAGTATTTTAAAATTATTTTTTATTAAATTTAAAAAGTTATTTTTTTTATAAAGTAATAAATTTAATTGAGTTTTATATTTCATTACTTTATGCATTAGTTTAGTTATTATTTGATTATTGTATGAAAATAAAATTGATACCTATTATTATATTTCTATTTTTTAATAGTAATATATCTTTTGCTTTTACTTTTTCGGCAATGCCCTCTGCAGAAACATGCCCTGGAAATGGTTCAATTTCATTTGTTGTTAATAATGTTGATCCAAATGGTTCAATTGTATACTATGTTTATAAGCTTCCAAATATTACCATTCCTTACGCAACTGTATTAACATCTTCAATTAATAACCTATCTGAAGGAACCTATAAAATTATTGCTAGGGAAACGATAGGTAATTCTATAACAGAACAGCAACAAGATGTTATAGTAAATTCAGACATTATTCCATTAACATTTTCTGTATTAAGTTTAAATCAGGCTTGTTCTAATACAAGTAATATTTCTGTAACAATAATTACAGGTACAGCCGTTAGTTATGAGATTTTTTCAGGGCCTATTTTGTTTCCTTTGCAAGTTAGTAATACCTTCGTTGGGTTAGTAGTAGGTGTTTATAAAATAAGAGTTTTTGATGCATGTGGATTTGGTGTGGTGCAAACTTTTACAGTAACTCAAAATACGGCAGGTATTGCAATTGGGCCTCCCGTTCTAACAGATACTTTGCCTGCCGATTGCAATTTTTCTATAGTAACAAATACTTTGTCAGCTGCTCCTGGTACAATATTAGGTTACCCATTAGCTATAACTTATATCATTCATCCTCCAGGAGGAGGTGCTTCGATTGTTATTAATTCTATCTTGCCTTTTGGTAATCCAACATCGCAAGATATTAGCGAAGTTATTTCAACTTATATTAATCAGACTTTCAATTATGAGATACACATTGTAGATGCTTGTAATTCATCTTACTCTAATAATTTTAATGTTATACAAAATATTAATTTTACAAATACAATAGTAAAATTAGATTGTAATCAAAATTATTTTTATCTAGATGTAACTAATGGAACAGCCCCATATACTTTAAATTTCACTTCTTTTCCCGCAGGATTTAATTCTGTAAATTATAATGTTGATTACCCTGGGCCTTATAATACTAATCATATTGTATTTGGAAGTCCCTCAAATATAACCCCTTTAGGTGATTATAGTGTTTCTATAACGGATAGCTGTGGAAGGACTTTTAGTAAGAATTTTTCTATACTTTTTACTCCCTCAGTTCCTTCAGCTAAAGGTACAAATAATGGATGTTTATTTAATAACGGTAAAATTGTTGTTTCAATTCCATCTTTTAAAATTATTTCTGTAATTATTACCGTAGCACCTGCAGGATTTCCATTCCCGTTACCCTATGATGCAAGTGCCTTCATTTCTAACGGAGTAGTCACCCTTAATCCAGTTCCAATAGGCGATTATGTTATTATCGTTAATGATAATTGTGGTAGTATATTAAGTCCATTGAATTGTAAAGTCCCTGCATATGTTGATTTAAAACTTGCCTTAACTTCTCGTCAGGGATGTGACATAAACAAAACCTCTGTAGAACTTATAAGTAATAACGGAAAATTAATTTCGGTATCCATTACAGCTGCTCCTCCTGGTTTTCCTCATCTGCTTCCCTACGTTGTGTCTAATTATATAATTGCCAACGGGAAATTATATATGAATGATTTACCTGGAGGAAATTATACTTTTTCAGCAATTGATGAATGCAATTTTAGTAATACTATTTCAAAGAATATTACATCTTATGCAATCACCTCAAGTACTTTTTCTTTACAACCTAATTGCGGTTCTTTTAATATTCCCTTGAATTTTGTAAGCAATGGTAATTCAAGCGAAACTTTTTGGCTTCAAAAATTAATAGATCCAATATTGAACAAATGGGGAAATCCTTCAACTAATGTGCTATATATAGAAGGAGTGACGCCTACCGCAACTAATTCTATTGCTTTAAATAATAATGCTACTAATTTTAATTTATCATATAATGGTACTTTTAGAATTGTTCGTTCATTTAATTCCTATAATGATGGTATAAGTATTAATAACGGAACAGCTTCAGGACCTAATAAAACATGTTTGGAAATTTTAAGTCCAAACATGTCTTTTAATCAAGCACTTGAGATACTTTCAATTTCTAAAATATCATGTACTACTAGTGGTATCCCTGACATTATTGTCTTGGCTAACGGAACCCCACCATTAAATTATTCTTTAAAAAGTAGTACAGGAAATATAATCAATAATGGAAATTCTAATATTTTTTATAGTTTACCAGTTGGATTATATACTTTTCTTATTGAAGATGCTTGTGGTAATAAATCCAATCGTATTTTTGAGGTATCTAATCTGGTTTCTCTGGTAAATATGACACAACCAAAAGATATTTTACAGTGTAAATTACTAATTACAGGCAATGAAACTTTTGATTTAAGTCAACAAAATTCAATTATATTAGGTAATAACCAATCTTTAAATGATTATACATTAAAATATTTTACCTCGTTAGCTGATGCGCAGTCAAATATAAATCCTATAATAAACCTTACTAATTTTAATCCAACTACTAATCCTCAAAAAATTTTTGCAAGATTAAATTTAACTGTTTTATCTAACTGTTTTGAAACACGTTCTTTCGAATTATTTGTGGGACAAACACCTTCGGTTAATTTGCAACCTAATTATATTAACTGCTCTTCAAATTCCATTTTATTAAATTCTTCATTAAATAATTTGCCTACTACAAATTACTTATGGTCTACAGGTGCAACTACTCCATCAATAGAAGTTTCTACACCTGGTATTAATAATGTTTCTGTTGTTGCATCAAATTCCTATGGAAATCCAGCACAGACTTGCGAGAATACTAAAAGTATTCAAGTTACAATTTCAGAAACACCAAAAATTGACCATATAGAAACAATCGATTGGACTATTGATGAAAATAGTATTACGATAATAGCTCCTAATAATAATTTTGAATACTCTTTAGATAATGTGGTATATCAAGACAGTCCAGTTTTTAGTAACTTAAAGCCTGGTATTTATACTGTTTTTGTTAGAGATAAAAATGGTTGTGGATTTATTAGCGCAGAAGTTTTTCTATTATATTATAAGAAATATTTCACCCCTAATGGAGATGGATTTAATGAGTATTGGCGAATAGAAAACTCTGAGTTTGAATCAGGATTAAAGGTAGTTGTTTTTGATAGATATGGAAAAATAATTACCTCATTTGATTCTTCAAGTTTAGGTTGGGATGGAACCTATAATGGAAGTCAAGAGCTAGCAACCGATTATTGGTTTGAAGTGTTTCGTCAGGATGGCAGAATTCATCGCGGACATTTTACTTTGAAAAGGTAGTTGGAGTTTAAAATTATTTTTCTTGAAAAGCTTCTTTTAATATTCCGCCCAATCTAATTCCGGCTTTTTGAATTTGACTCTTAATTAAGTTGGAATTAGTTGCAACGTAGGCTGAATCAATTTGTTTATTTGTTGTATAAATTTCTCCCAAATAACTTCTAGATTCTTTAGCCCAGTCAACTATGTTTCCATGACATAAACTTTGAATTTGTTCTGTATTGTACTTATTAAATTTCAAACAATCTTTTAGAGTGATGTTGTTATTTTCTATAATTCCGTAATCCATTAATCCATGCAAATTGGTGCCTTTAGAGTTGAAATTTACTTGGAACGAGTTTCCTCCTTTATCTATGCCGTATCCAACGTGTAACGGTTGGTGTAAATCGCCAATTAAATGAAACAAATAGCAAATTTTTGTTTTTATATCTTCTTTTGTAAAGTCTTTATAATGCTTTAAATCTTTTATGCTAGAATTCAAAGTTTGAATAATATTGTCACAGCAAGTATCTTTAACCGCTTCTCCTTTTTCAAAATTTACGTAATGAAGCGGTTTAAGTTTGTCATAGGAATGATCTTTTTTTATATCGTCCATCCAAGTGGCTGCTTGTTCAATGGTCATTCCGTCTAGATAACTCAAAATTAGTTTTTTAGTTTTTTTGTCTAATTGTTTAAAGGCAATTTCAGCAACAATTTCATGTCCTTTTTGTCCCCAAGCAAATGCATCTGAAGGGATAAATAAGATTAAGAAAAGAGCTAGTAAAAGTATTTTTTTCATTTTAAATTGGGGTTAATTTTATTTAGGACTTAATTCTTGTTTATAATTAATAACAAGTAGGCAGCAAAGTTATTGTTTCTTAACTACATTAAAAGCTAGTAGGCATGATTTTTCAAATTTATTTAATCATTTTAAAATTCTCCAAAATAGGACATGACTAAGGGGTTGTTTGTAATTAAAAATTAATAGATTTGAATAAATATTTTTGCAAATTCCTATAATAAATAAATAGTATGAAAATCACCCCATTATTTCTTGTATTCTTTTTCGGAATACACTCCTACTCCTATAGTCAAAAAACATTTTCAGTTGCCTATGAAAATCAAGCCGATGTAAAGGTTTTTGTTGTGCAGTATGAAAACCAAGCCGATTTAAAAGTATTTAAAGTAGGCTATGGCAATCAAGCAACACAAAATGAAGGCAAATGGTTTTTTGTTGATTATGCAAACCAAGCCAATAAAAAAATATTTTTTGTAAAATATGCCAATCAAGCCGATTTGAAAATTTATTTTGTAAAATATGAAAACCAAGCAGGTTGGCTTAATAATTCAAAAAAACAACTTATGTATTAAAAGATAGATACGTTGTGTTTTAATAAAATTTATTGAGTTTTATTGAATTTTAAAAAAGCCGTTTCATTATAGAAACGGCTATTTTTTTTATTTTTTTATTACTTTTAAGACTTGATTTTTATCTCCTCTTTGTGTTCTTATAAAATAATTTCCAGTTGGTAAATTTGAAAAATCGACACTAAATTCATTCACATTTTCCTGTTTAGTAAATAATAATTGTCCTAAAGTATTAAATACTGTAATGGTTTCTATAGACTCCTTTGATTTTATAACCAAAATGTCAATTACTGGATTAGGATTATAAGTGATGGTTACTAATTCATTTTGATTAACTCCCAAATTTAAGTGAACAGTAATAGCTGTTTTTGGTCCTTCACAACCATTTATTGTTTGACTAACATAATAAGTTGTTCCGTCAATTAATGTAGTTGTATTTTGGATTGAAGTAGTACTTGTTTGTGAATCATACCAAGTCAAATTAGATCCAGAAGCTATAATTAAATTTGTAAGAGTATCACCTAAATTAAATGTCTGATCTGCATCAGCTACAGGAGCATAACTGTGGTTGATGGTTAAATGAAGCGTTGCCACATTTGTACATCCTGCAACATTAGTACTTGTAAAAGTTTTATCTCCAGAAGTCGTGTAAGTAGTTCCATTCCAAGTATAGCTATCACAAGCAACTTGTGTTTCATCAGAAGTGGTACTGTGGTTGATGGTTAAATGAAGCGTTGCCACATTTGTACATCCTGCAACATTAGTACTTGTAAAAGTTTTATCTCCAGAAGTCGTGTAAGTAGTTCCATTCCAAGTATAGCTATCACAAGCAACTTGCG
>CANGCT010000022.1 GCA_947452415.1 Flavobacteriaceae bacterium | reverse complement strand
TTAGATTTGGCAGTTCCAAATTTAGAAAGTGCATCAATCATTCCTTGACGGTTTTTCCAGTAATTGGCAGTAGAAGCATATTTAGAAGCATAAACTAAACGAAGTGCATCGCTCATTTCCATGTATTTCTTCATGTTGTCCATACCGATTTTAGCACCTTCTACCCATGCAGGATAAGCAAATTTTACGTTTTGTTCGATTCCACTTGCAGGCATCCAACGGTTGGTTCTTCCTGGATAACCAAGAATCATTGCAAAATCGCCTTCTTTTACTCCAGATAAATTTACTGGTAAATAGTGTTTTGGTTGTAATGGAACGTTGCTAGTAGAATAATCTGCAGGGTTACCATCTTTATCGGCGTAAACTCTAAACATAGAGAAATCGGCAGTTTGACGAGGCCATTCCCAGTTGTCGGTATCTCCTCCAAATTTTCCTAAACTTTCTGGTGGTACTCCAACTAAACGAACGTCTTTATAATCTTGGTAAACAAAATAGTAATATTCGTTTCCTTGAAAAAACGGACGAACCGAAACGGTATATTTTCCGCCTTCGTTATTTTCTTTTTCGATAAGAGCGATTTCGGCATTGATTGCTTTTTCTCTATCGGCTTCACTCATGGAAGAATTTACTTTTGCTAAGATTCGTTTGGAACAATCGTCCATTCGAACAAAGAAACGAACGTATAAACTAGACGTTTTTTTCTCAGCTGCTCTGTTGGTAGCCCAAAATCCGTTTTTCAATAAATTGTTTTCTGGAGTAGAAAGTTCGGCAATACCATCGTAACCACAATGGTGGTTGGTAAGTACTAAACCATCTTTAGAAATAATTTCGGCAGTACAACCTCCGTTAAATTGCACTATGGCATCTTTTAAACTGTGGTGGTTGATGCTGTAAATTTCTTCGGCTGTCAATTGCAAGCCCATTTTTTCCATGTCGCGGTGGTTCAAACGTTCTATGAACATTAAAAACCACATACCTTCATCTGCTTTAACGCTCATTGGAATAAGCATAATTGCAACAAGAAGGGATAAAATAATTTTCTTCATTTTGTTTATTTGTTTGTTATTATTCTATATTAATAAAATGTTTTCAAAAAAAAACAGCTGACGAAAATTCTATCAACTGTTTTTAATTTATAGTTAACTATTTATTCTACTAAGATTTTCTTTGTTAAAGATGCGCCATTACTTCGTATTGTAACAAAATACAAACCACTTAATACATTATCAATTTGAATGTTTTGAATCAAATCAGATGTTTGATTAAAATCCATATTGTAAATTTCTCTTCCTAATGAATCAATAATTGATATTGTGTAATTTTCCGTTTGCTCTTTTAATTGAATTGAAAATATACCTTTACTTGGATTTGGAGCAATAGAAAAATTAGAAACAATAAAATCATTATTTGCCAATGTATTCATATGCAATTGAGAACCAATTGTTGTACTCCATGCTGTCATTCTAGACGTCTGACCTGCGGTAAACATATACATACAAAGATCATCGGTATAATCCATGAAATTCATTGTTAATGTTTTAACTGAACACTTTACTGTTGCTCCTACAGTTGGGCAACCATATACTGCAGCATCACTTGCTGGAGTATCGCAAACTTTATCACCCGATGTGGCACAATTAGAGGCTGTAGTACAGCCATTAAAAGTATGGTCTAAATTAAAGAAATGACCTAACTCGTGTGTTAGTGTTCTTCCAAGATTATAGGGAGCTCCAGGCACATATCCCGTACAAGATGTTGTAGCTCCTGTTAAAGCCGCTCCAAAAGCATTATCATCAATAACTACTGTCATCCCTGAGGAAGGGGAACCACCTAGAGGGGAATATCCTAAAATACCACCACTAATATTTCTAACTACTAAATTACAATATCCAGCCCATGTAGCATCTGTATCAGCATTTGATAAAAAATCTGTGCCAAATGTTATGGCTGGATTGCCACTAGTAGGAAATCCAAGACCAGTTCCTGTAGGATGATTAAGTGTTGCTATTTCAAAAACAACATTCATATTACCATAATTTATACCCGGATAAAAAGAACTATCATTTGTCCAATTGGATAAATCTGAATTGTTAGCATTATAATCTGCATTTAAAATAGCAACTTGTTTTTGAGCAAGTAGAGTTAAACAACTTCTTAATGCTACATTTGCTGTTGACGCTATAACCGAAGGATAATGGACTGCAACTGGAATTCTAATTGGATTAGCAATTACTGCTTTATTTGTATGGTTAGATTCTTGAATTAAAGATAGACGTTGCAATTCACTTTCAAACTGTTGTTGCAAATCTAAATATTGTTGTTTTAATTGAGGATCGGCCATTATGCGTTGCATCTGTTGTTCCATTCCACATGTTCTATGTTGCGCAAATCCTATTTGAACTATAAAAACTGCTAAAATTAATTTTAATTTCATAATATATTATTTGTTATTTTTTTGTAAAAATAGAAAAAAAATATTTATTTACATAATCCGTAATATTTTCTTAAATTTTATGACTATTTTCTGGTTTATTTTCATCCTTATTAAGCATTTCCCAAAGTTTGTCTTTTAACTCGGTTAATCCTTGTTGTGCTACAGAAGATATAAACAAATAAGGAGTTCCTTTAAAGTCTATATCCAATTGTTGTTTCATTTCGGCTTTTAATTCGTCGTCAAGCATATCGCATTTCGAGATTACAACCAATCGATCCTTGTCTAACATTTCAGGATTGTAACGACGTAATTCATCCAAAAGGATGTTGTATTCTTTTTTGATATTATCAGCATCTGCAGGAACTAAAAATAACAAGGTGGAGTTTCTTTCTATGTGACGTAAAAAATAATGTCCAAGTCCTTTTCCTTCGGCAGCACCTTCAATAATCCCTGGTATATCGGCAATTACAAATGATTGAAATTCACGGTATGCAACAATTCCTAAATTTGGTTTTAGAGTTGTAAAAGCATAATCGGCAATTTTTGGTTTTGCAGAAGTTAATACCGAAAGTAAAGTAGATTTTCCTGCATTTGGAAATCCAACTAAACCTACATCGGCAAGTACTTTAAGTTCTAAAATAACATCCAACTCTTGCGAAGGTAAACCTGGTTGGGAATATCTTGGAGTTTGGTTAGTAGAACTTCTAAAATTCCAGTTTCCTAATCCGCCTTTTCCTCCTTGAGCAAGGATTCTTACCTCATCGTGTTCGGTAATTTCAAACAAGATTTCTCCTGTTTCAATATCTCTAACCACGGTACCAAGAGGCACTTCTACAAATTTATCTTCTCCGTCGTGACCGGTACTTCTGGAACTTCCTCCATCGCCACCATGACCACCACGCATGTGTTTTACAAATTTTAAATGGAACAAGGTCCAAAGACTTTTGTTTCCTTTTAAATAAACATGACCTCCACGACCACCATCACCACCATCGGGACCACCTTTTTCAATAAATTTTTCTCTATGCAAATGCGTAGATCCTTTACCTCCTCTACCGGAAGTAACATATATTTTTACATAGTCTACAAAATTTCCTTCTGTCATTTTTTTGGGTTTTGGGGTTTGGGTTTTGGGTTTTGGGTTTTGGTTACAAGAGACAAGTTACTACTTACACTTAGAACCTAACACCCTGAACCCTATACCTAAAACCTAATTTTCTTTATATGCCTTTATCAATACTTTATCAATTTTAGCTCCATCCATTTTTTGGACTTCTAACTCCAATTTATTCCAAATTAACTTTTCGCCTTGTTTTGGAATAGTTCCTAGTTCAGTGATAAAAAATCCACTTACGGTTGTTACTTCGTAATCATTGGTAAGGTCATCCATATCAAAAAAGGTAAGGAAATCGTGCAACGAATATGGGCCATCTACCAACCAAGTTCCGTCGTCATTGGTAACTAATTTATATTCGTCGTCGTCAAAATCGGAAGCATCTCCAACCAAGGCTTCAAGAATATCATCTAAAGTAATTATTCCTTGAAAAACAGCATGTTCATCAACAATAAAAGCATAATGTATCCTTGTTTTTTTGAAGTTTTCCAATGCTTTATAAACCGAAGTTTGCTCAATTAAATAGGCAGGTTCTTTGGCAATATCTCTTAAATTAAAATCTCCTTTATCAAAATTGGTAAACAAATCTTTAAGCGAAACTACTCCAATAATATCATCTAAACTTTCACCACAAACCGGAAAAACAGAATGTAATTCGTCTAAAACCTTTGCTTTTATTTTCTCAAGAGTTTCATCTACAGACAAATACACAATATTGGATCGGTGCGTCATCAAGGAATTAATCTTTCTATCGCCTATATGAAAAACACGTTCTACAATTTCTTGCTCAATTTCTTGTACCTCACCTACTTCGGTTCCTTCTTTAATGATGGCTTTAATCTCATCTTCAGTAACTTTTCCGTCGGCAGTGGGTTTTATGTTGAATAATTTTAACAGCGCATCAGTAGAAATCGTTAATAACCAAATGAAAGGAGCAGTTAACTGCGAAATGATTTTCATTGGAACCGCCATTCCTTTGGCAATGGTTTCGGGATAATTCAATCCAATTCGTTTTGGCAATAATTCCCCTAAAACTAAGGAGAAAAATGTTAAGATTACAACTACAATTCCGACTGCAAAAGAATGTGCATAAGGTTTGAATATTTCAAAACTTGAGACAAACATTTGTACATCTGAGGTTATTTTATCTCCCGAATAAATTCCGGTTAAGATACTAATTAGGGTAATTCCTATTTGAACTGTTGAAAGAAGTTTGTTTGGAGAATTGACTAAATCTAATGCCACTTTAGCATTGGCATTTCCTTTTTTGGCAGCAGTTTCTAACCGACTTTTTCTTGCAGAAATCAATGCGATTTCCGACATCGAGAAAATGCCGTTAAGCAGAATTAAAAAAAGTATTATTAAAAGTTCCATAATTTAAAATTACAAAAAAGAGCCTGAATCCCGAGTTTCGGAAATTGCTCTTTTTCTGTGTACAAATATCGAAAAAAAAAATCGAATGCTCGAAATTTATATTAGACCCCTTATTTGACTATAAATTATCGAAAACAAAGTTCAATCTTTCATTAACTTCTGGTATGGTTCCGATACCATTTACAGCATGAAATTTACCTTGATCTTTGTAATATTCCATTAAAGGAGCAGTTTTTTCATTGTATTCTTGGTAACGATTTCTAATTTTTTCTTCGTCTTGATCGTCGGGTCTTCCTGAAGTTTTTCCTCTTTCTAATAATCGAGCAACCAAAACATAATCATCGGCATCTAGTGCTACTGTTGCTGTAATGCTTTGTCCTTTAGATTCTAAAAATTGATCTAATGCTGCAGCTTGCGCTATTGTTCTTGGAAAACCATCAAATAAAAATCCAGCAGAAGTTGGGTTTTTATCTACTTCGCTTTGCAACATTTTAATGGTTACTTCATCAGGAACTAAATCACCTTTATCCATAAAGGTTTTGGCAATTCTCCCTAAATCGGTGTCATTTTTTATATTGAATCTAAAAATATCGCCTGTAGAAAGATGCGTTAAATTGTATTTTTCTTTTAAAAATTCTGCTTGAGTGCCTTTTCCTGCACCTGGTTTACCGAAAAGAACGATGTTAATCATAATGTAGTTATTTAAATTCCAAATTTGGAAAGTCTTAATTCTTAATACTCTAATCTTAATACTTATTGTGCTAATTGGTACACATCGGCTAAATTTCTTCCTAATCCGTCGTAGTCTAAACCGTAACCTACAATGAATTTATTTGGAATTCGAATTCCGATATAATCAATTTTGATGTCTTTTTTGTATGCTTCTGGTTTGAAGAAAAGTGTTGCAATTTTAAGATGTTTAACCTTTTTATCTTTGAAAATTACTTTCAATTCTTCAATAGTATTTCCAGTATCAACAATATCTTCTACAATTACCACAATTCTCCCTTCTAGGTTTTCGTTGCTACCTATAAGTTGTTTTACGGTATTAGTTGATTCTGTTCCTTCATAGGAAGATAATTTCATGAAACTTACTTCACACATTCCACGGTAATGCTTCATCAAATCCGACAAAACCATAAAAGAACCATTAAGAATTCCTACAAAAACAGGGATTTCGTCAAAGAAATCATCGTCCATTTGTTTGGCCATATTTGCAATTGCAAAATCAATTTCTTCTGAAGAAATAAAAGGCACAAAAGATTTATCGTGAAGATGTATCATTTTTTATAAATTTGAATAAGATGCAAATTTAAAGAAGTAAAAACTATTACGTTGCAAGTATTTATACTTTTTTGCTAATTTGGTATATTTATAAATTGAAAGCGGTATTTTCTGTCTGGGAATTATATATTTCAGTTAATAAATTGTACCTGATATCCGTTTGTAGTAAACGCCATTTAGAAACGATTAAAATAATTTTCAAATGTTTATCTTTGCAAAAACAACTATTACTAAACAATGAATTATTTCTCTTCCGATTTTAAACTAGGAATTCTAGGTGGCGGACAATTAGGCAAAATGCTATTGGCCGAAACTCGAAAATTTGATATTCAAACTTATATTTTAGATCCAAACAAAGAAGCACCAAGTCAATATGGAGCAACTCAGTTTTTTATTGGCGATTTAATGGATTTTGATGCTGTTTATCAATTTGGCAAAAAAGTAAATCTATTAACCATTGAAATTGAAAATGTAAATCTGGATGCTTTAGATAAATTGGAAGCCGAAGGATTGCCCGTATTTCCCTCTCCAAAAACCTTGCGTTTAATTCAAAACAAAGGAATCCAAAAAGATTTTTATGTTGCAAACAACATTCCAACATCTAACCACAAACGATTTGAAAATTTATTAGATTTAAAATCAGATTTAGATAACATACCCCTTCCATTTGTATGGAAATGCACCCAATTTGGCTACGATGGTACAGGCGTAAAAGTTGTACGAACTGCTTCTGATATAGAAAACCTTCCCAATGTGGAATGTATTGCTGAGAAAATGATTCTGTTTCAAAACGAACTAGCAGTTATTGTAGCACGCTCTGCATCGGGGGAAGTAAAAACCTATCCAGTTGTAGAAATGGAATTCCACCCCGAAGCCAACCAAGTAGAATACGTACTTTGCCCAGCACGAATTAGTGAAGCAGTTGCCCAAAAAGCGCAAGAAATTGCCTTACAAGTTTCGAAAGCCTTCAACCACGTTGGACTTTTGGCAGTAGAAATGTTTCAAACCCAAGACGATGAAATTTTGGTAAATGAAGTTGCGCCAAGACCACACAATTCAGGGCATCATACCATTGAAGCAAGTTATACCTCACAATTTGAAAACCATTTACGAGCCATATTAAACCTCCCTTTAGGAAATACTGCTAGCAAAGTTGCCGGAATTATGGTAAATTTGGTCGGTGAAGAAGGATTCTCAGGGCCTGTTATTTATCAAAATATTGAAAAAATAATGGCAATTGATGGAGTAACGCCTCACATTTACGGAAAAAAGGAAACACGTCCTTTTAGAAAAATGGGACATGTTACAATTGTAAACGAAGATATGAAACAAGCCCGAAAAATCGCAGAAGAAGTTAAGAATAGTATTAGAGTGATTTCTGATAATTAATTATATAATTAATTATATAATTAATTAAAAGTATATACTTTTTTTATATACTTTTGTATATAAACTTGAATTTATGAAAACAATTTCTTTAAAAATAGACGATGCTATTTACGGTGAAACTGAAAACATTGTTAAATCAATAAAAAAACCTAGAAATAGGTACATAAACGATGCATTAGAATATTATAACAAAATGCAAAGTAGATTAATTTTACAAAAAAAAATGCACTTTGAATCTAAATTAGTTTCAGAGAGTTCTATGGAAGTTTTAAAAGAATTTGAACAAATAGATACTTTGCATGAATCAATATGAAATTTGGCTAGCCGATTTAAATCCTCAAATTGGTACCGAAGCGGGAAAAGTTCGTCCAGTGGTAGTTGTTCAAACCAATTTTTTGAATGAAATCGGTCATCCTTCTACTATAATTTGCCCAATTACAACAAAACTCAATAACGAATCTGATATTCTAAGAATCCGAATTAACAAAGGAAACTGTGGCTTAAACGAAAATAGCGATATTATGATTGACCAAATTCGAGCAATTGATAATTCTAGATTTGTGAAAAAAATTGGATTTGTAAGTACCGAAATGAGACTAAAAATACAAGAAAACATAAAAAATGTTTTAGATTTCTAAAAACAACACACTATGAAAGTAGCCATAATAATGGGTTCCATATCCGATATGCCCGTAATGCAAGAAGCAATAGACATCCTAAAAGGATTTGACATTGAAATTGAAGTCGATATTGTTTCGGCACACAGAACGCCCGAAAAACTTTTTGATTTTAGTAAAAATGCCCATACTCGCGGTATCTCTGTAATTATTGCAGGTGCTGGAGGTGCGGCCCACTTACCAGGAATGGTCGCTTCTATGTCGCCATTGCCCGTGATTGGAGTTCCCGTAAAATCAAGCAATTCTATAGATGGTTGGGACTCAGTTTTGTCTATTTTACAAATGCCAGGTGGTGTTCCCGTAGCAACTGTAGCCTTAAATGGTGCTAAAAATGCAGGAATTCTTGCCGCTCAAATTATCGGAACCTCAGACAAATGTGTTCTTGATAAAATCATTTTCTATAAAGAAAGCCTAAAAGAAGCCGTGAATAAAGCAGCTTCTGAATTGAAAAAATAACATTTTACACAAAGAATCACTAAGATTCACAAAGAAACACATAGAACCAATTATCATTTTGAGGATCTTTGTGAATCTTAGTGAATCTTAGTGAAATAAATTTTAATACAAATGAGTATCCTAACAAATCCTTTCAATACAAAACACAATACTGCACCATTTTCAAAAATAAAACTAGAAGATTATCAGCCTGCATTTATTGAAAACATTACAAATGCTAGAGCCGAAATTGATGCAATAACTAACAATCCCGAAGCCCCTACGTTTGAAAACACTATTGTTGCTTTAGATTTTTCTGGAGACGCATTGGATCGTCTTTCGTCTATATTTTTCAACTTGAATTCGGCAGAAACTTGTGACGAAATGCAAAAAATAGCACAAGACGTTTCTCCTTTATTAACTGCATTCGGAAATGACATTTCGTTAAACGAAGATTTATTTAATCGAGTAAAGGCAGTGCACGATCAAAAAGAAAATCTGACTTTAACTCCAGAACAAGCCACTTTATTAGACAAAAAATACAAAAGTTTTACCCGAAATGGCGCCTTACTTCCCGAAGACAAAAAAGCAAAATTGCGCGAAATCGACACCGAATTAGCCAAACTTAAATTGACTTATGGTGAAAACGTATTGGCGGAAACCAACAACTATCAATTACAGATAACCAACGAAGCCGATTTAAAAGGTTTACCCGAAGGCGCTAAAGAAATGGCGCGTTCTTTAGCAAAATCTAAAGAATTAAAAGGTTGGGTTTTTACCCTAGATTTTCCGAGTTATTTACCATTTGTAACCTATATCGACAATAGAGAATTACGAAAAGAAATGGCAATTGCCGCAGGTAAAAAAGCATTTCAAGGAAACGAATTCGACAATAAAGAAATCACTTTAAAAATTGCTAAACTGCGTTACGATCGTGCTAAATTATTAGGCTATGCCACCCATTCGCATTTTGTTTTAGAAGAACGAATGGCACAAAATCCAGATAAAGTAAAATCGTTTTTAAAAAATTTACTTAAAAAAGCAAAACCAGCAGCCGAAAGAGAAATGGCGCAATTAACTGCTTTCGCAAAAGAGTTGGATGGCGTGGAACTATTAGAAAAATGGGATGGTTCGTATTATTCTGAAAAATTGAAACAAAAATTATTCAGTTTGGACGATGAATTATTGAAACCCTATTTTAAATTAGAAAATGTATTAAATGGCGCATTTACAGTAGCCGAAAAACTATACGGAATCACCTTTAAGGAAGTTTTTGATATTGATAAATACCATGAAGAGGTTCAAACTTTTGAAGTATTAGACGAAGAAAAAAATCTCGTTGCTATCTTCTACTCCGATTTTTTTCCAAGAAAAGGAAAACGAAATGGCGCTTGGATGACTTCCTACAAATCACAATCGGTAAAAAATGGCGTTAATGAAAGACCGCATGTTTCTATCGTTTGCAATTTCACTCCGCCAACAGAGACAAAGCCATCGTTATTAACGTTTAACGAAGTAACTACATTATTCCATGAATTTGGTCATGCGCTTCACGGCATGTTAGCCAATACCACTTATCCTAGTTTATCGGGAACTTCTGTGTATTGGGATTTTGTAGAATTACCAAGTCAAGTAATGGAAAACTGGTGCTATGAACCAGAAGCATTAGCATTATTCGCTAAACATTATAAAACTGGCGAAATCATTCCGCAGATGTATGTGGAGAAAATCAAAGAAAGTGCAAGTTTCTTAGAAGGAATGGCAACCTTACGCCAATTGAGTTTCGGAATTCTAGACATGGCTTTTCATAGCAACAATCCGAGTGAAATTATCGACATTAAAGCATTTGAAAAACAAGCCATGGAAGGGACTACTTTATATCCCGACGTTGCTGAAAACTGCATGAGTGTTTCCTTTTCTCATATTTTCCAAGGAGGATATTCTTCAGGATATTACAGTTACAAATGGGCTGAAGTTTTGGATGCAGATGCCTTTGCTTATTTTCAAGAAAAGGGAATTTTCAATAAAGAAGTGGCTACAAAATTTAAAGAAAATATACTTTCCAAAGGAGGTACCGAATTACCAATGGAATTATACATACGTTTTAGAGGACATGAACCAAATGCAGATGCGTTATTAAAACGTGCGGGATTGGTGTAGACTGCTTGTATTTTTAGACTTTTATAGAAGCCGAAGTTTTTGAACTTCGGTTTTTTTATTTTAAATGCCAAAATGCCAAAAACCAAAAAATTGGCACACTTTCAACCCAAAATGAAGTGTAATATTTATTACGATGTATCGAAGAAAAGTGAATTAAAATTACAGTAACTAACCCAATTAATACAGTAACTAACGAACTATTGGATTTCAAAAATTCTAATATTATAAAAGGAATAACCAATAACATTCCGAATAACTTAGATTTATTAATTCCGATTTTTTGCGGAATTGTTTGCAACGAAATAGGATCAAAAGGACTATCAATTATTTCAAATGGAATTAACAAACTAGACAAAAGTAATAACCTTTGAATCAAATTTATTTCAAAATCTAGCATGAGAAATTTTGTATTTGCATATGGAATACAAATAGTTATGAAAGTAACCACTCCACTAACAAAAAATAATTTCACAAGCCCAAATTTTCTTAACAAAGGATATAATAAAACTAATAATCCAGAAATTAGAACATAAATCTGAATGGAGTTTTTTAAATTAATGAAAGTAAAAAACATACCAATACAAGAAAAAACAGAAACCAAAAGAATAGAATAATATTTTGTTGAATAAAAGTTTCCTTTACGGAATACCTCCAAATATTTTAAAAAATTATATCCTAAAATTGTAGCAAAGAAAACACAAATAGAAAAAAAAGGAATCGGATGCAATTTAGCCGTAATTTCTGTAGTTTTTACCAAGCAAAAAACTGCAAAACCTACATGAATGGAAGATTGAATATAAAAATCAAGAAGTTTCTTAAAAAATTTCATATTGCAAAATTAATCATTCTGTTAATAAACACTCTATTTGGTTAACAAATTCTCAAAACATTACCACTTGTTTAAGATAAAAATAGAAGTATAATAATTACTTTTGTCTGCTTTATATTATATCTATAAATATAAAGACAACACACAACAAACTTACCCTTATTTCTATTTAATGAAAACAGATGCATTTGCTTTACGCCATTTAGGTCCACGTGAAAGTGACCTTCAAAATATGTTTAAAACCATTGGAGTTGAAACATTAGACCAATTAATTTCTGAAACTGTACCAAGCGCTATACGTTTGAAAAAAGATTTAGATTTAGATGCACCAATGACCGAATACGAATATTTAACTCATATTCAAGAACTAGGAAACAAGAATAAAGTTTTTAAATCGTACATTGGTTTAGGATACCACCCAACCATTATACCTGCAGTAATTCAGAGAAATATTTTTGAAAATCCAGGTTGGTACACGGCTTATACTCCTTACCAAGCAGAAATTGCTCAAGGTCGTTTGGAGGCTATTTTAAATTTTCAAACTACCATTATCGAATTAACAGGCATGCAAATTGCCAATGCTTCCCTTTTGGACGAAGCAACTTCTGCTGCAGAAGCAATGGCATTATTGTTTGACGTTCGTTCTCGAGATCAAAAGAAAAATAATGTAGTTAAATTCTTCGTTTCCGAAGAAGTTTTACCACAAACTATATCGGTTTTACAAACCCGTTCTACTCCCAAAGGAATTGAATTAGTTATTGGAAATCACGAAACTTTCGATTTTTCATCGGATTTCTTTGGTGCGATTTTACAATACCCAGGAAAACACGGTCAAGTAAACGATTATGCAGGATTTATTTCTAAAGCACATGCTGCCGAAATAAAAATTGCAGTTGCTGCCGATATTTTATCTTTAACAACCTTAACTCCTCCGGGAGAAATTGGTGCGGATGTAGTGGTTGGAACTACCCAACGTTTCGGAATCCCTATGGGTTATGGCGGGCCTCATGCCGCCTATTTTGCAACCAAAGAAGAGTACAAACGTTCCATGCCAGGAAGAATTATCGGAGTAACGATTGACGTTAACGGTAATCGTGCTTTGCGTATGGCTTTAGGAACTCGCGAGCAACACATTAAACGTGAAAAAGCGACTTCCAATATTTGTACTGCTCAGGTTTTATTAGCCGTTATGGCGGGAATGTATGCGGTATATCATGGGCCAAAAGGTTTGAAATACATTGCAAATAAAGTTCATGCTTCGGCAGTTACTTTGGCAGATGCCTTGAATAAATTAGGCGTTTATCAAACGAATACTTCCTTCTTTGATACTATCTTGGTAAAAGCAGATGCTACAAAAGTAAAAGCCGTAGCCGAAAAACACGAAGTTAATTTCTATTATGTAGATAACGAAACTATCTCTATCTCAATAAATGAAACCACTTCTTTAAAAGACTTAAATCAAATTGTTTCCCTATTTGCGGAAGCATTAAATAAAAATACTTTTACAATTAGCGAATTATCTAATTCTACTAATTTCCCTTCTACGTTAGCAAGAACTTCAACTTTTTTAACGCATGATGTTTTCAATAACCATCATTCGGAATCGCAATTGATGCGTTATATTAAAAGATTAGAACGAAAAGATTTATCCTTGAATCATTCGATGATTTCTTTAGGATCTTGTACCATGAAATTAAATGCTGCTGCCGAAATGTTGCCTTTATCTATGGCAAATTGGAACAGCATGCACCCATTTGCACCTATCGAACAAGCAGAAGGATACCAAATAATGCTTAAAAAACTAGAACACCAACTAAATGTGGTTACTGGTTTTGCAGGAACTACTTTACAACCAAACTCGGGTGCACAAGGAGAATATGCTGGCTTAATGACCATTCGTGCGTACCATTTATCCAGAGGAGACAATCACAGAAATATCTGTTTGATTCCATCTTCAGCACACGGAACCAATCCGGCTTCTGCAGCAATGGCAGGAATGACTATTATTGTTACTAAAACTACACCCGAAGGAAATATTGATGTAGAAGATTTAAGAGCAAGAGCAATTGAACACAAAGATAATTTATCCGCATTAATGGTAACCTATCCATCTACTCATGGAGTTTTTGAAAGCACCATTATTGAAATCACAGATCTTATACATGAAAACGGAGGTTTAGTTTACATGGATGGAGCCAACATGAATGCCCAAGTTGGATTAACCAATCCAGCAACTATTGGTGCCGATGTTTGCCACTTAAACTTGCATAAAACTTTTGCCATTCCTCATGGTGGTGGAGGTCCAGGCGTGGGTCCTATTTGTGTAAACGAAAAATTAGTTCCGTTTTTACCAACCAACCCTATTATCCCAACAGGAGGAAGTCAGGCAATTTCGGCAATTTCGGCCGCTCCTTACGGATCGGCTTTAGTATGTTTAATTTCTTACGGATACATCACCATGCTTGGTGCTGAAGGTTTGAAAAAAGCAACACAATATGCTATTTTGAATGCCAATTATATGAAGGCTCGTTTGGAATCAAGCTACCCAGTTTTATATTCTGGAGAAATGGGAAGAGCGGCCCACGAAATGATTTTAGATTGCCGTGCTTTCAAACAACAAGGAGTAGAAGTTACCGATATCGCGAAACGATTAATGGATTATGGATTCCATGCGCCAACCGTTTCTTTCCCAGTTGCTGGAACCTTGATGATTGAACCTACAGAAAGTGAAGACGTTGCCGAATTGGATCGCTTTTGTGATGCCATGATTTCGATTCGTAAAGAAATTGAAAAAGCAACAGCCGAAGACCACAATACAGTTTTACACAATGCACCACATACCTTAGCAATGCTTACAGCAGATACTTGGAATTTTCCATACACTCGGGAACAAGCAGCATTTCCATTGGAATATATTGCCGATAATAAATTCTGGCCAAGCGTTCGTCGTGTTGACGATGCTTATGGTGATAGAAATTTAGTTTGCAGTTGCGCTCCAATTGAAGCATATATGTAATTAAATTCCAAATTAAAAATTCCAAATTCCAATATTTAAAAGGTTTCAAATGAAAATTTGGAGCCTTTTTTTTATTTGGGCAGCTATTCCGCCTTCCGTTCCCGCTTTTTTTTCTTGCTTCAAAAAAGAAGCAAGAAAAAAAGAGCTCCACTCAAGTCGGGCTGCGGGCGTCAGTGCAAAACATAGAAAATTGGAAAACAACAAAGAAAAAATTGAAACCTTTTTTAGACATACTTTCTTTGAATTGAAATAATTAGTATTTTTGTATAAAATGCAATCCTATGAAAACCTTAATTATTCACGCAGAAGCAGATAAAGTTCAAATAATTAAAGATTTTTTGAATTCTATTAAAGTAAAATTCGAAACCAAAACAACTTCAACTGAAGAAAGTCCTTACGATCCAGAGTTTGTTGCCAAAATTGAAAGAAGCAGACAACAACTAAAAGAAGGAAAAGGAAGAATTATCAAAATTGAAGATTTATGGAAATAAAATTGCTTGAAGATGCCGATGAAGATTTACTATTTTGGATAAAAACAGGAAATAAATCTATTCAAAAGAAAATCAACCAATTATTAAATTCAATTGAGGAAACTCCTTATTCAGGAATTGGAAAACCCGAAGCCCTAAAACATCATTTATTGGGTTTATGGAGTAGACGCATCAATTCGTAACATCGATTAGTTTATGAAATTGATGAAAATCAAAATCTCATTATAGTCCACTCTTTAAAAGGACATTATTAAAAGGTTTCAAATATTAATTTTGCAGCCTTTTTTTTAGGCATACTTTTTTTGAATTCAAATAATTAGTATTTTTGTATAAAATACAATCCTATGAAAACCTTAATTATTCACGCAGAAGCAGATAAAGTTCAAATAATTAAAGATTTTTTGAATTCTATTAAAGTGAAATTCGAAACCAAAACAACTTCAACAGAAGAAAGTCCTTACGATCCAGAATTTGTTGCCAAAATCAGAAAAAGTGAAGAAGACTATAAAAATGGTAAAGTGCATCGTATTCCACTTAATGATATATGGAAATAGTATTAACCGAAAGAGCCAATATAGATTTATTGTTTTTCAAAAAGACAAACAATCAATTAGTTTTAAAAAAAATTAGGCAGTTATTTGAATCCATGTTTTGACTCCATCTTTTGGAATTGGAAAACCAGAAAAATTAAAATATGATTTATCTGGAAAATGGAGCAGACGCATCAATTCGGAACATCGATTAGTTTATGAAATTGATGAAAATCAAAATCTCATTATAGTCCACTCTTTAAAAGGACATTATTAAAAGGTTTCTATCACTTATTTTGGAACCTTTCCTTTTATATAAAAAATGATAAAAATCAAGTTATTAAATTTCTAATAAAGTAACTTTGCAAATCATTTTTCAAGATTATGAAGGACATACAAACGCAGGAAGATTTATATAAAGTTGTAGACAATTTCTACCAAAAACTCTTAGCCGATGATGCTATTAGTTATATTTTTACCGATGTGGTAAAAGTGAAATTGGAAGAACATTTACCTATCTTAGTAACATTTTGGTCACAATCTATATTAGGAACGGGAGGGTACTTTAATAATCTTACACAAATTCATTTGGACTTAAATGCTAAATCCTATTTATCAAAAGAACTTTTTGATATTTGGTTAAACCATTTTGAAACTGCTATAAATGAAAATTTTCAAGGCATTAATTGTGAGCGCATGAAAAACCAAGCCCACAATTTATCTACCATTATGCAGATTAAAATTGCAAAAGAAAAAGAAGAAAAATTATAATATTATTAATTTTGACTATCCTTTTCTAAAGATTCCATAATAAAAAAACATTTTTCAAACTCAATATATAATTTTTGAATTTTTATTAATAAATTCGTATTGTAATTCTATTAAAATGAACGTAAAAATAACTGGTTCTGGAAGTTATATTCCAACCGTAACTGTTACAAATAAAGACTTTTCGAATCATGTTTTTTTAAACGAAGATGGCTCTAATTTTGCACTTCCTAATGAAGTTATTACAGAAAAATTCTACGGAATTACTGGAATTGAAGAGCGTAAATATGTTACAGATGACTTGACTACTTCTGATATTGCTTTTATTGCTGCTAAAAAAGCAATAGAAGATGCTAAAATAGATCCTGAAACCTTAGATTATATAATCTTTGCTCATAATTTTGGCAATGTAAAAAAGGGTACAATTCAAACCGATTTACTTCCTAGTTTAGCGAGTAGAGTGAAGCATAATTTACGAATTAAAAATCCAAAGTGTGTTGCTTACGACATGCTATTTGGATGTCCTGGTTGGGTGGAAGGTGTGATTCAAGCACAGGCTTATATCAAAGCAGGAATGGCTAAAAAATGTTTAGTTATTGGAGCAGAAACTTTATCTAGAGTGGTGGATCCGCATGATAGGGACTCCATGATTTATTCGGATGGTGCCGGAGCAACTATCTTAGAAGCAACCAGTGAAGAAGGTGGAATTTTAGCACACGAAACTGCTACATTCACTTACGATGAAGCCTATTTTTTATTCTTTGGAAAATCATTTAATAATGATCATGACCCAGATGTTCGCTACATTAAAATGCATGGGAGGAAAATCTATGAATTTGCTTTGGTAAACGTACCTAAAGCAATGAAAGAATGTCTAGACAATAGTGGTGTTGACATTAGCCAATTGAAAAAAATACTTATTCATCAGGCCAATGAAAAAATGGATGAAGCAATTGTTCAACGTTTCTATAAACTTTATGATCAAAAAATGCCAGAAGGCATAATGCCAATGAGCATACACGAACTAGGAAATTCAAGTGTTGCAACGGTTCCAACCTTATACGATTCCTTAGTTAAAGGCAAAATAAAAGACCAATCTATCAACAAAGGAGATGTGATTTTATTTGCTTCTGTAGGGTCTGGAATGAATGTTAATGCCATCGTTTATAAAATGTAAAACAAGGTACGAAGTATAAATTACGAGGTACGATATAATAGTAATTTTTGTTTAAATTAAAGTTTAAAGTCCAAAGTTTCAGGTTAAATTACTAAATTTACTGACTGTTTTCAACTTGAAACATTAAACTTGAAACAATTTCAATAATGTACGAAAAAACATTTCCAAATAAACGATTCAAACACACTTTAGAATTTTTACAAAAATACGTTTCTACTTCTGAAACGATATTCGATTTAGGAGTTCCTAATCCTTTTTCCAAAATCATGGAAGAAAATGGATATACTGTAAAAAATACCTCCGGAGAAGATCTAGACAACAATCCAACTGCATTACAAACAGAAGATTATTCAGTTTTTACTGCCTTTGAAATATTTGAGCATTTATTAAATCCGTATACCATTTTACAAAATGTAAAATGTGATAAATTACTAATTTCCATTCCGTTACGTTTATGGTTTTCACCTGCATATCGAAGCAAAACCGACATGTGGGACAGACATTACCATGAATTTGAAGATTGGCAATTGGATTGGCTATTAGAAAAAACAGGTTGGAAAATAACTGCAAGAGAAAAATTCACGCACCCAGTGAAAAAAATCGGTTTCCGACCATTGTTGCGCTATTTCACTCCACGCTATTATATTGTTTACGCCGAAAGAAGTCCCCTAACCCCCAAAGAGGGAATTCAATAGATTCTAAATTAATTTTAAAATGAAAGAAGAAATTTCTTCACCAAGATCATCAAACTCCCCCTTCGGGGGCTGGGGGGCTTTTTACATAGTCATACCTTCCCATAACGAAGAAGATTTTATTGCCCTTACTTTACAATCGTTGGTAGAGCAAACCATTTTACCTAATAAAATCGTAGTCGTAAACGATAATTCTACTGACAAAACAGCAAGTATTGTATTAGAATTTGCTGCGAAATATCCATTTATTTCTTTAGTAAATAAAACTTCCAATGCCATTCATTTACCTGGAAGCAAGGTAATTCAGGCATTTCAAAAAGGATTAGAAACTTTAGATGAAAATTATGATTTCATTGTAAAAGCAGATGCCGATTTAATTTTTCCTGCTAATTATTTTGAAACCATAATCTCCCATTTTCAATCGGATGAAAGAATTGGAATGGCGGGAGGATTTGCTTACATCGAAAAAAACAGTGAATTTATTTTAGAAAATCTAACCGATAAAGATCATATTCGAGGTGCTTTTAAAGCATATAGAAATGAAACTTTCCAACAAATTGGAGGTTTAAAACCTGCTATGGGTTGGGACACTGTAGATGAATTGCTTTGCAAATTTTACAATTGGAAAGTGGTTACCGACTCATCCTTAAAAGTAAAACACCTAAAACCAACCGGCGCCAATTATAACAAAACGGCGCGCTACAAACAAGGAGAAGCCTTTTATTCTATAGGATATGGTTTTTGGGTAACCGCAATTGCCTCTGCTAAATTAGCATTTATGAAGAAAAAACCATTGCTTTTTTTAGATTACATCAAAGGTTTTTGGATGGCTAAATCAGATAAAAAACCATTGTTAGTTACTAAAGAACAGGCACAATTCATTAGAAATTATCGTTTAAAAAAAATGAAAGAAAAATTGTTTTAGAAAACCTTCATTTGCAATAAAACAAAAACTAAAATTCCAACAAAATATAGTATTTTTACACTCTTGTATTCGGATAAGGATATTTTAATCGAACCAAAATAAATGATGCTTCTTCACTATATATCGCAAATTGGAAAGTACTTTTTGATGCTCAAAGAAGTCTTCAATAAACCTACTAAATGGTCGGTTATGCGAGGACTAATTTTAAAGGAAATTGATGACTTGATTATTGGTTCTCTGGGAATTGTAGCATTTATCTCCTTCTTTGTTGGAGGGGTAGTTTCCATACAAACTGCATTAAACTTAAACAATCCATTAATTCCAAGAGAAATTATTGGTTTTGCTACAAGAGAATCAATTATTTTAGAATTTGCCCCAACCTTTATTTCTATAGTAATGGCAGGTAAAATGGGTTCATTCATTACTTCAAGCATTGGAACAATGCGAGTAACCGAACAAATTGATGCTTTAGAAGTTATGGGGGTTAATTCATTAAATTATTTAGTTTTTCCTAAAATAATAGCTTCCCTTTTGTATCCATTTATTATTGGCATAGCCATGTTTCTTGGTATATTAGGTGGCTGGATGGCTGGTGTTTATGGCGGTTTTGTTTCAAGCAATGAATTTGTTTCTGGAATTCAAACCAATTTTATTCCTTACCACATTACTTATGCCATTATTAAAACTATTATTTTTGCTCTATTCCTTTCCACTATACCTTCTTTTCATGGATATTACATGAAAGGTGGCGCTTTAGAAGTTGGTAAGGCAAGTACAATTTCCTTTGTTTGGACTAGTGTTGTAATTATACTAGTAAACTATATTTTAACCCAATTATTATTAGCATAATGATAGAAGTTAAAAATATAGAAAAATCGTTTAATGGTATCCAAATATTAAAAGGGATAACTACTACTTTTGAAACTGGAAAAACCAATTTAATTATTGGGCAAAGTGGTTCTGGAAAAACAGTATTATTAAAATCGTTATTGGGAATTTTCACACCAGAAGTTGGAAAAATCTCATTTGATGGACGAATTTATTCTGAATTATCTGCAGATGAAAAACGAGCTTTACGTACCGAAATTGGAATGGTTTTTCAAGGAAGCGCATTATTTGACAGCATGACAGTTGAAGAAAACATAGGCTTTCCTTTAAAAATGTTCACTACTAAAACACCCACTGAAATAAAAGAACGAGTGAATTTTGTTATTCAAAGGGTGAACTTGATTAATGCCAATCATAAAATGCCCTCTGAAATTTCAGGGGGAATGCAAAAACGTGTGGCTATTGCTCGTGCAATTGTAAACAATCCGAAATATCTTTTTTGTGATGAACCAAACTCAGGTTTGGATCCAAAAACTGCAATATTAATTGATAATTTAATTCAAGAAATTACTGAAGAATATAATATTACTACCGTAATCAACACCCATGACATGAATTCAGTTATGGAAATTGGAGAAAAAATTATATTTATTAAAGAAGGAGTTTTAGCATGGGAAGGATCTAAAAAGGACATCTTTAAAACGGATAATGAAGCAATTGTAGATTTTGTTTACTCATCTAATTTGTTTAAAAAAATTAGAAAAGCACAAAATAAAGAATTATAAATTCCTCTAATTTTTAGTTGCTAAAGCGGTAATTCTTTTAATATCCTGTTCTTTACTTTTAGGATAAATAAGTAAAACATTATCTTTATCTACAATAATATAATCGTCTAGACCATCCACAACAATTAGTTTTTTACCGTCAGCTCTAATAATATTATTAGATGCATTTTCCAGAATAACAGTTGCATTAATAACAGAATTATTTTGGGCGTCTTTATCTAATTTTTCATGTAAAGAACTCCAAGTTCCTAAATCATTCCAATCAAAAGTTGCAGGCAAAACAAAAACATTACTAGCATTTTCCATTACCGCATAATCAATAGAAAGATTTTCTGATTTGGCATATTTTTCTTCTATAAATTGTTTTTCATAATTGGTGTTATAACTTTCAAAACCACTTTGAAACAAGGCATTCATTTGAGGTTGAAAAATTTCAAAAGCATTAGTTATTGATTGTACACTCCAAATAAAAATTCCGCCATTCCAAAGGAAATTACCAGATTTTAAAAACGATTTAGCAGTTTCATAATCGGGCTTTTCTCTAAATTGAGATACTTTTTTTATTGGATTACTATCTAATTTATCAAATTCAATATACCCAAAACCCGTATTAGGAAACGTTGGCTGAATTCCCAAAGTCATTAATGCATCTTCTTTTTCAAAGAAATTAAAACATTGTTGCAAATTATTAGCAAACTCCGTTTCATCTTCTATCCAGTGATCGCTTGGTGCAACAACCATCAAGGCATTGGGATTCATTTTTTTAATTTTCAAAGAAGCATATAAAATACAAGGAGCAGTATTGCGCATGGCGGGTTCCAATAAAACTTGCTCTTGGCTCACCATAGGCAATTGCTCTAAAACTATTTCATTATAGCGTTCGTTAGTTAAAATTAAAATGTTTTCCGTTGGAATTAACTTAGACAACCTACTGAAAGTCTTTTGAATTAAGGTATATCCAGAACCCAACATATCGTGAAATTGTTTAGGAAAATCTTCGGCACTAACAGGCCAAAACCGTGAACCAACGCCACCTGCCATTACTATTGCGTAATAATTTTTATTCATTTTTTTATAAGGTTCTAAGCTACTTAGCTTCTAAGTTCCTGAGGTTTTATATTTGGGGCAAATATATTTATTAAAATCTAGTGAATACTTAATTTTTCTAATTTATTAGATTACCCGGGAACAATTTCCACTTCTGCATTAGCGTTAAACAAAAACAATCTACCTGTTTGCACTTCAACACATTCGTATCGTTTGGTTCGTAGACCTTTTTTTTGAAAAATTCTTCCATTTTTTAAACGAAATAAACTACCACTTGGTACTTCATGAATAAAGTGAACGTCTGGTTTTCGTTCGTCAAATTGTTTTAAAGCAAATGCCAAATGCGCATCGGTATCGCTACTTGCAGTTGGATTTCTAAAATGTCTTGCCACTAAAGGTAAAACAGAATTCGGAAAAATTTCAGGATGAATAAACGGAACCATCAACCTTTGAAAGGTCATCTTCCACTCTACTCCGTGTGGTTTTATATTTCTGCCAAACTTATCAAAGGCTACTAAATGCGATATCTCATGCACCAAGGTAATTAAAAATCGGTATTTATTCAAGTTTGAATTTACAGTAATTTCGTGTTTACCCGAAAGTCCTTTTCGGTAATCGCCATGACGCGTTTGTCGTTCATTAACGATTTTTAAATGCACTTGATTGTTTTTGATTAATTCAAAGCACAATGGAACCGAATGTTCTGGAAGATATTTTAATAGGACTTCGCTCATTTTTTTAAATCATTTTTGGAGAAGGAATAGATTGAATTAACCTAAATAGTTGCTCGGTATCTGCAACATCGGTTTTATAAAATTTTCCATCCGAAGATAGCATTTTCAGTTGTCCGATATTTTCGGACAACTGACTTCCTTCTTTTACTAATTGGTTTTTTAAATCACTCCAATATTTTCTTGGCCTGTCACTTTCCGTCAAAATTTCTATTACATCAATAATAGAAATAAACCATTTTTCCTGTTCAGAATCCCAAACAGTTCTTACTTTTTTGTTTTCAAATAATTGAATAGCGTCTTGTTGATTCATTTGTTTGAATATTAAAAATTAATTTTCAATTAAGGTGTTGATGAAGAAACCTGCAACACTTTACCATTGTAAAATTTATTTCCTGTTAGTGCGAAATTACCAATATAATCAGCCATATCCTTAGCAGAAATTGGCGCTTGATATCCTGGAAAAGCTTCTTGCAACATTTCTGTTTGAACTGCTCCTAAAGCCAATACATTAAAGGCAATTCCTTGTTCTTTATATTCTTCAGCCAACAATTCAGAAAGTGTAATTAACGCTCCTTTGCTTGAACTATAGGCTGCAAGACCAGCAAATTTCATACTGCCTTGAATTCCTCCCATAGAACTTATAGAAACCACATGGCTTCCTTTTTGCAAATACGGAATACAAGTGCGAGTTACATTGGCAACACCAAAAACATTTACTTTGTATACCTTTTCAAAATCTTCTAATGTGGTTTCTGCAAATGGTTTATTGACTAAACAACCTGCATTATGAAGAATAATATCTACTTTTTTCCAACTAGTAGAAAGCACTTTAGTTACTTCTAGCATATCGATTTCAAGAGAAATATCTGCCGAAAGGCACGTAATATTTGGGTTTCCCAATAATTCGTGGGCAACTTTTCTAGATATTGCTAGCACTTGGTGTCCTTGGCTTGCCAATTGCAAAGCCAATTCCAATCCGATTCCGCGGGAAGTTCCCGTAATAATTATGTTTTTCATAAAGATATTTAATATTGTAAAAGTATAAAAAAAACCCTTTCCATTAAAATAGAAAGGGCTTGAATAGTATTTAGTTTATGTATTAAGAAACCAAACCTCTAGAAATTACAATTCGTTGAATTTCAGAAGTTCCTTCATAAATTTGAGTGATTTTAGAATCCCGCATCATTCGTTCTACATGGTATTCGGCAACATACCCATTTCCGCCATGAATTTGAACCGCTTCGTTTGCTATTTCTAAAGCAATTTCAGAAGCATATAATTTTGCCATAGCGCCCGAATGTGCAATATCTTTTCCCTCATCTTTTTCGCAAGCGGCCTTCATAATCAACAATTTGGCCGCAGTAACTTTTACATACATATCTGCCAATTTAAAAGCAATAACTTGGTGATTAAAAATTTCTTTTCCGAATGCTTTTCTTTCGTGCGAATATTTCAAAGCAATTTCATAAGCACCTGTTGCAATTCCTAATGCTTGGGATGCAATTCCAATTCGACCGCCATTTAATACATTCATTGCAAAAGAAAATCCGAAACCATCTTCACCAATTCTATTTTCTTTTGGAACTTTTACATCATTAAACATCAATGAATGGGTATCACTTCCGCGAATTCCCATTTTCTTTTCTTTCGGACCAATATCAAATCCTGCCCAACCTTTTTCAATAATAAAAGCATTAATTCCTTTATGCCCTTTTTCTATATGAGTTTGTGCAATTACTAAATAAGTAGAAGCCGAAGAACCGTTAGTAATCCAATTTTTAGTTCCGTTTAATAAATAATGGTCGCCCATATCAATTGCAGTAGTTTTTTGTGAAGTCGCGTCACTTCCTGCTTCTGGTTCTGACAAACAAAAAGCTCCAATCACTTCCCCTTTGGCAAGTGGAACTAAATATTTAATTTTTTGTTCTTCGTTACAATATTTTTCCATTCCTGCACACACTAAGGAATTATTAACCGACATAATTACAGCTGCAGAAGCATCTACTTTTGCAATTTCGGTCATTGCCAAAACATACGATATGCTGTCTAAGCCTGAACCACCATATTTTGAATCTACCATCATTCCCATAAATCCAAGTTCTCCCATCATTTTCACTTGTTCGGTTGGAAATTTAGAATGTTCGTCTCTTTCAATAACTCCAGGTAATAATTCGGCTTGAGCAAAATCTTTAGCAGCTTGCTGAATCATTAAATGCTCTTCGGTAAGATTAAAATTCATATTTTTGAGGGATATAATTTAGTAAATACTTAATTTTAGACCTCAAAAGTAGCATATTTTCATGAATTTCTCAAACGTTTTCGTAATTTTAGCCAATGTTTAATAAAACCTACAAAGTAATCGGAGTAATGTCTGGCACATCGCTAGATGGAATAGATTTAGCAGCAGTTGAATTTACCGTTTTAGACCAAAAATGGAGCTTTAAAATTCTAGAAAAAAAAACCATTTCTTATACCAAAAATTGGGTGAATCAATTGAAAGAAGGAGTGACTTTTTCGGAAGAAAAACTAACCCAACTTAATGAAAATTACACAATTCTTTTAGGCGGAATTATAAAAGATTTCATAAAAAAAAACCATCTTGAAGATATAGATGCCGTTTGTTCGCACGGGCATACCATTTTACACCAACCCCAAAATGGATTTACATTACAAATAGGAAATTTACCCAATATTGCTAAAATTGTAGGTGCCAAAGTAGTTTGTGATTTTCGAGTTCAGGATGTAAAGCTGGGGGGGCAAGGTGCTCCATTAGTACCTATTGGCGATAGGATTTTATTTTCGGAATATGATTATTGTCTTAATTTAGGAGGATTTTCTAATATTTCATTTGAAAAAAGCAACAACCGAATTGCATTTGATATTTCACCCGTAAATACCGTCTTGAATTTTTATGCCAATAAATTGGGATTGGATTATGATGACAAAGGGGAAATTTCTCGTTCTGGAAATTTAAATTCCGATTTGTTAAACGAATTAAATACTATAGAATATTATTCGAAACCGATTCCGAAATCGCTCGGTTTTGAATTTGTAAAAGAAATTGTCTTGCCTTTAATAGAAAATTATCTTATTGCAATTGAAGATAAAATGCACACATTTACCGAGCACATTGCCCAACAAACTGCTAAATCGCTTCCCTCAAAAAACGGGAAATTATTAGTTACCGGTGGAGGTGCTTACAATACCTTTTTGATGGAACGAATGCAGTTTCATTTACCTAAAATGAAACTTATTATTCCAGATGCAGAGATTTTAGAATTCAAAGAAGCCTTAATTTTTGCTCTTTTAGGAGTTTTGAAATTAAGAAACGAAATCAATGTTTTAGCAAGTGTTACAGGGGCAAAAAAAAATCATAGTTCGGGAGAAATTTTTAACGAATAATTTAGATTTGGGAATATATTTTTTTTGTAATTTAGCTACTCAATTCTAAATTCTAATTCAAAATGAGAAAATTAATTCTAGCGGTAATAGCTCTTTTGGGCTTTACTTTAAGCACTTCAGCACAACAAACTCCTAAAAAAGTAGACAAAGCTAAAACAGAAGTTAAAAAAGAAGAAGCAAAGGTTCCTCTAAAAAAAGATGGAACTCCAGACAAACGTTTTAAAGATAATAAGGAAAGTAAAGTTGTTTTGAAAAAAGACGGAACTCCAGACAAACGTTTTAAAGGAACAAAATAATCCAACTCCCAACTAAAATGCCACTACTAAAAGTGGCTTTTTTTTTACATCAAACACAAAAGATTTTAAAAGATTATATTTGCACTACAAACAAAACACACTTTAATGAAAGAATTACTTAAAAAATTTGAGAACAAAGCCCCTGAAATTGTATTTAATTGGAAAGATCCTGAAACAGAAGCCGAAGGCTGGACTGTAATTAACTCCCTTCGTGGTGGAGCAGCTGGTGGTGGAACTAGAATGCGGAAAGGTCTTGACATGAACGAAGTGCTATCATTAGCCAAAACAATGGAAGTGAAATTCTCTGTTTCTGGACCAGCAATTGGTGGTGCCAAATCGGGAATTAATTTTGACCCTAATGACCCTAGAAAAAAAGGCGTTTTACAACGTTGGTACAAAGCAGTATCTCCTTTATTAAAAAGTTATTATGGTACTGGTGGCGACTTGAATGTAGATGAAATTCATGAAGTGATTCCGTTTACCGAAGAATGTGGGGTTTGGCATCCACAAGAAGGAGTTTTTAATGGTCATTTTAAACCAACCGAAGCCGATAAAATCAATAGAATTGGACAGTTGCGTCAAGGAGTTGTAAAAGTCATTGAAAATATTAAATTTTCTCCTGATGTTTTAAGAAAATATACTATTGCCGATATGATTACAGGTTATGGCGTTGCCGAAGCTGTACGTCATTATTTCACCATTTACGGTGGAGATTTTAAAGGCAAAAAAGCTATTGTTCAAGGATTTGGAAATGTAGGTTCGGCAGCAGCATTTTACTTAGCTAAGATGGGTGTTAAAGTAATTGGAATTATCGACCGTGATGGTGGAATTATTAACGAGGAAGGTTTTTCTTTTGAAGATATAAGACGTTTATTTTTGAATAAAGACGGAAATAAATTAGTTGCAGAAAACATGCTTCCGTTTGATATAATCAATCAAAAAATATGGACAATAGGTGCTGAAATATTCACACCTTGTGCAGCTTCAAGATTGGTAACCAAAGAGCAATTAGACAATTTAATTGCCTCTGGATTGGAAGTTATTTCTTGTGGTGCCAATGTTCCGTTTGCCGATAAAGAAATTTTCTTTGGCTCGATTATGGAAGAAGTAGATAATAAAATAAGTTTGATTCCCGACTTCATTTCCAATTGCGGAATGGCACGTGTTTTTGCCTATTTTATGGAGAAAAAAGTTCAAATGACGGATGAAGCAATTTTTTCAGACACCTCAGAAATTATTTACAAAGCCATCCAAAAAGCACACGCATTAAATTCTAGTAAAAAAAATATAAGTGCAACCGCATTTGAAATAGCACTAAAACAATTGGTATAATTGAAAAAATCGAATTTATTTATTTCTTTTTTTAATAGCGAAAAAGCGGGAGGATTGGCATTGTTAATTTGCACCATTCTCTCGTTATTGCTTGCTAACTCTTCTATTTCTAAGGAGTATTTATCTATATGGCATTTTTCTATAGCCAATCAACCTACCGAATATTGGATTAACGATGGCTTGATGGCAATATTCTTTTTATTAATTGGATTAGAATTAGAAAGAGAAGTTTACATTGGAGAATTATCCAAACTAAAAGATGCCATTCTACCAATTTTCGGGGCTTTAGGTGGCATGCTATTACCAGCATTGTTGTATTTAGTATTTAATACTAGAACCTCTACTAGCTCAGGATTTGGAATTCCGATGGCAACCGATATTGCTTTTGCTATTGGAATTTTATCCTTATTAGGAAACCGAGTACCGCTATCTATTAAGATTTTTCTAACTGCTTTGGCAGTAATTGACGATTTGGGTGCTATTTTAATGATAGCCATTTTTTATACTAAAACAATCTATTTTACTAATTTACTACTATCTCTTGGAATTTTTGGATTGCTTTTAATTATGAATCGATTAAAGGTTAAAAGTCTCATTTTATATTTAATTGGTGGCGTTTTTATGTGGTATTTTATGTTGTATTCTGGCGTGCATGCTACCATTACAGGTATACTTTTGGCATTTGCTATTCCGTTTGGAGATGGTAAAGAAGGTTCTATCTCCTACAAATTACAAAGTTGGCTGCATTTTCCTGTTTCATTTGTAATTATTCCTTTATTTGCTTTATGCAATACTGCTATAAGTATTGGCAAAGATTGGATGCAAATTATATTCGAACCTTATTCGTTAGGGATATTATTTGGACTTACTATTGGAAAACCGCTCGGAATAGTTTCTTTTATTTTTGTTGCAATAAAATTAAAGCTAACCAAATTACCAAAAGATATAAATTGGAACCAATTAATTGCTGTTGGATTTCTTGGCGGAATTGGATTTACAATGTCTATTTTTATTACTTTATTGGCATTTGACGACAATCAAATTATTACCAATTCTAAATTTATGATATTAATTGCTTCCCTAATTTCGGGAGCAATAGGATTTATTTGGTTAAAGCAAAGCCTCAATAAACAAAAGATTTAGTCAGTAAAAGCACAATTTTTAGTATATTTCAACGTTAAATTAAAAAAGAATCCATGGGGTTAACATCATTAGCAATAAAGAGTACGCTAAATTCTTCCTTATCCGATAAAAAAAAATCGCTGATAATCGCTACAATACTCTATTGTATACTTCTTTGCATCTTATTTTTAATTCGTTTTTGGCCTCCATCGGATGCCGAACTAGTAGCAATGGCTGGTGGCGGCGGAGGTGGCGGTGTTACTGTTAACTTTGGAGATACCGATTTTGGAAGTGGTAAAAATTTTGATAGTAAAGAATTGGAAGTAAAAAACATCACCAAAGCAGCTACAACCCAAGAAACACCGCAAGAAGATTTTATTTCTCAAGATGCCGATGCCGATAAAACCGATGTGGTAATTACTAAACACGAACCCGTTAAAAACCCGAAAGTAATTATAAAACCAGAAGTTGCAAAACCTGTAGAAGTAAAAAAAACAGATCTTAAAAAAGTGGATGATGCGTTAGCAAACATCTTAAAAGGCAACAAAAAAGGCGGTGACGGAACTTCTAGCACATCTGGAAATCAAGGCCGCGCTAATGGCGACATAAATTCTAATGGATATTCTGGTTCAGGAGGTTCTGGAGGTGGAACTGGTGGCGGTAACGGAACTGGCAATGGTACAGGAAATGGAGCTGGTTCAGGCTCTGGCAGTGGCGGTGGAAATGGCAGTGGAAACGGAAAAGGAAATGGTTCAGGCTACTCACTAGCAGGAAGAAAAGCAGTAACAACCCCAAAACCTGAAAATAATTGTGGTAACGAATACGGAATTGTGGTGGTGAAAATTACAGTAGATAAAAATGGAAATGCAATTGATGCAAGTCCAGGGTATAGAGGAACTACTAATTCTAATAGCTGCTTGATGAATGAAGCCAAAAAGGTAGCTCTTAAAACCAGATGGGAACCAAGCCCAAACGGAACAGAAAAACAAGTTGGCACTATTATTTACAATTTTGGAATAAGAGATTAATCTGGAAACTTAAAATTTCGAAAAAAAATAAAACATATTTTTTTATTAAAAAATATTACTTCAACTTTCTTCTTTCCCGTTCTGTTTTTAACAAATTCAATTCTCTACTCGTTTGCCCGGCAACTGATGTATTTTCTTCAGCACGACGAATTAAGTAGGGCATCACATCTCGAACTGGTCCAAAAGGAAGGTATTTTGCAACATTATAACCATTGGCAGCCAAATTATAACTGATGTTGTCGCTCATTCCATACAGTTGGCCAAACCATACTCGAGTATCGCTTTTATCAATTTCATTAGTAGCAAGCATTTGTAATAATTTATACGAACTCTCTTCGTTGTGCGTTCCTGCGAAGATTGCCATTTTATCAATGTGATGCATCATGTAATCTACAGCAGCATTATAATTGTCGTCCGTTGCTTTTTTGGAAGCACAAATTGGAGTTGGATAGTTTTTCTCTTTGGCTCTTTCATGTTCTTTTTCCATGTAGGCACCACGAACTACTTTCATTCCTATATAAAATCCTTCTATTTTGGATTTTTCATGTAATTGTTTCAAATAATCCAGACGATCCCAACGGTACATTTGCAAAGTACTAAACACAATTACTTTTTCTTTGTTGTATTTACGCATCATTTCTTCTACCAAATCATCGGCTGCATCTTGCATCCAACTTTCTTCGGCATCAATTAATAAGGCAACATCGTTATTGTGAGCAGTTTTACAAACTAATTCAAAGCGATCTATAACTTTATTCCATTCTGTTTGTTCCTCGAATGAAAGCGGTTGTTTTTCGCCAACTTTGGTATACAAATCCAATCTTCCTAAACCTGTTGGTTTAAAAACCGCAAACGGAATGGCTTTACGTTCTTTGGCAAATTCAATGGTTTTCAAAGTCATGTTCAAAGCTGCATCAAATTGGGCTTCTTCTTCTTTACCTTCTACCGAATAATCCAAAACCGAAGAAACTCCTTTAGTATACATTTTATCCACTACCGAAAGACAATCCAACTCATTCACACCACCACAAAAATGATCAAAAACCGTAGCACGAATCAATCCGTCTACAGGTAAATAGGCTTTTAAGGCAAAATTGGTAACTGCGGTTCCAATGCGAACTAAAGGTTCGTTGGCAATTAATTTGAAAAGAAAATAAGCTCTATCTAATTCGGTATCACTTTTGAGGCTAAAGGCAATTTGAGTATTATTGAAAATCGTATCCATCGGAATTTTATTAATTATGCAAATATAAATAGAGTTTTACAATATTTTTTAGGAATTCAACCATAAATCCCTAAAGGTTCTATTTTTATCATAATCAATTGCTTGTTTTTCAATGTTAAAATAACGATTTCCTCTAGGATCGTTTCCAACTCCTGCCAGATACGCCCAATTTCCCCAATTGCTACACACATCATAATCAATAAGTTGTTGTTCAAAATAGGCCGCACCAAATCGCCAATCGAGTTTTAAATCGTTACACAAATAACTTGCAACGTTCTGACGACCTCGATTACTCATAAAGCCTGTTTGTTTTAATTCTAACATATTAGCATCTACAAAATCAACTCCGGTTTTTCCATCAATCCATTTTTGTAACTGATTGTTATTATGTTGATTAATTGAAATTTCTTTATCTTGAATTCCAGCTTGTTGAAATAATTTGACATTGTATTTTTTCATCATAAACCTAAAATAATCGCGCCATAATAATTCAAAAACTAACCAATAAGTAGATTCATTGGCGCCAAATTGCTGCTCATATATTTTTAATTCCTTATAAATAAATCTTGGTGAAATACAACCCAAAGCCAACCACGCAGAAAATTTAGAAGAATAGTCAGCACCAACCATTCCGTTTCTAGTTTCTTTATATTCGGAAATACATTTGGATTCAAAAAAATAATGATTTAAACGAGCAATTGCTTGGGTTTCTCCGCCTTTAAATCGAATTGCTGCTCTTGGATCAATTGAAGTAAATATTAAGCCTAGATCTTCCAATGAATGTAAACCTAATACATCTAATTTGGGAGATTTTATTTGGGATGGTTTTTCAAATGCATTTCTTATTAGAGATTCTTTTTCTGTTTTTTTTCTAAAATTAGTAAAAACATCCGGAATATCTTTTATAGAAAAAGGTAAATCTTCTGCATGATATAGCGTGCTGGTACTAAAGGTTTCCAACTCACATTTTATTTTAAAAAGTTCGGCTTGCACCAATGCTTCGGTTCGCTTTTCTTCATAAGAAACTTCTCTTTTAGCATAAACTTTCTTTGCTTTATATTGTTTACTAATTTTTGGAATTTCAACATCAGGCTTCCCTTTAATAACAAGCAATCCCGAACCTAATTCTCGTAAATTTCTATCCAAATCCAATAAGGATTCTAATAAAAACTGCGCTCTAAAACTTCCAGTTTTCTGGAATCCGAAATCGGTTATTTCAAATTGAGATTCGTCAAAACAAAACACCGGAATAATTTCATCACTTTGTGCAATAGCTTTAACAAGGGTTTCATTATCCTGCAATCTTAAATCGGTTTTAAACCAAACTATTGAGGTTTTCATAATTCATTTATGTTTTTCAAATAATACGCTGCTTGTTCTAATAATGCTGATTGGTCTTCGGGTTTCATTTTCTGCCATACTTTATACATCATTCCGATACGTGGATTTTTAGCCAATTTATCTTCGTTTTTGTCATAAAAATTCCAATATAAACTATTAAAAGGACACGATTTCTCACCAACTTTAAGTGCTTTTTTGTAAAAACAACTACCGCAATAATGACTCATTTTATCAATGTAAGTAGCAGAACTCACATAAGGTTTTGTTCCTACAATACCACCATCGGCAAATTGGCTCATGCCGCGAGTATTAGTAATTTCAACCCATTCGAAAGCATCAATATAAATTCCGAGGTACCAGGCATCAATTTCGTCGGGATGAACCCCTGCCAAAAGTGCAAAATTCCCAGTAATCATCAACCGTTGAATGTGGTGCGCGTAGGCATAATTTAAAGATTGGGTGATGGCATCTTGCATGCAATTCATTTTAGTTTTGCCAGTCCAAAACCAATCGGGTAATTTTTCTTGATTGTTGAAATAGTTTAACGAAGCATATTCTGGCATTTTTAACCAATAAATACCCCGCATGTATTCGCGCCAACCAATTATTTGACGGACAAAACCCTCCAATTGGTGGTATTCAATTTCGTTAGGACGTTTTTCCCATTCTTCAATGGCTCGTGCAATTACTTCTTGGGGCGAAATCAGTTTAACGTTCATAGAAAAAGAAATCCGAGAATGGTACAAAGACCATTCATTTGGCGTCATGGCATCTTGATAACTGCCAAAAAGTTGCAGACATTCGGTAGCAAAAAAATCTAATAATTGTAACGATTGTTCTCTATTTATAGGCCAAACAAAATTTTTAGCATCAATAGTTCCAATGGTTTTTATGTTGCATTTATTGACTTCTTCCAGAACTTTAGAAACATCATTATCAAAAACTAAAGGCAGAATTGGTTTATGATTTTTCGGGAGTTTTTTCCTATTATCGCCATCATAATTCCATTGTCCAGTTAATGGTTTATCGCCTTCCATTAAGACCTTGTGTTTTTTTCGCATGGAACGGTAAAAACTTTCCATCAAAAAGGTTTTTTTTCCTTCAAAAAAATCGCCTAATTCATTTCGAGTAGTAAAAAAATGTTCTGAATCTACAGCAGTACTAGAAATCGATATCGAATTACAGAGATTTTTAAGAATTAAATCTACTCGATATTCATCTGGTAATTGGTATTCCAAATGAGTGAAATTATACTTTGAAATTAAATTTTCAATATTTTTTTCAAAGGATTGAAGGTTATCCTTATCATTTAAGTAAATATATTCAACTTGATGCTTTTTAAATTTTAATGCTGAAGCAAAAGATTGCATGGCTACGAAAATTCCAACTACTTTTTGAATATGGTGTTGGGCGTAATCGGTTTCCGTTCGGACTTCCATCAGAACATAAACAACCGAATCATCCACAGTATTATACCAGGAATGATTGCTGTTTAGTTGATCGCCTAGAATTAATCGTAAGGTTTTTGACATTATCATTTTTATTTACCACTGATTCACAGATTTTTTATTTAAAAACTACTCTGTGAATCAGTGGCTATTTTATTTTACTCATTCTGCATTTATCACTACAATACTTTACTTCGTCCCAAACTTTTTCCCATTTCTTTCGCCAAGCAAATGGTTTTTGGCAAACTACACATATTTTATTGGGCAGGTTTTGTTTTTTTACTCCTCGCATTTTTGGGTTTATTTGGATTGGATACGTGCTTTTTCAAAATTCTAT
>CANGCT010000021.1 GCA_947452415.1 Flavobacteriaceae bacterium | reverse complement strand
ATGGCAATCCAATTATTGAAGTTAAAATAGACAAAGAAGGTAAAAAACTCCACAACAATGATCAAGGTTTGGGTATGACTTCCGAAGAAGTGGAAAAATACATCAACCAAGTTGCTTTTTCTGGTGCCGAAGAATTTTTAGAAAAATACAAAGACTCTGCCAAAGATTCCGGAATTATCGGTCATTTTGGTTTAGGTTTTTATTCTGCCTTTATGGTTGCCGAAAAAGTGGAAATCATTACTAAATCGTTCAAAGACGAGCCAGCAGCGCATTGGACCTGTGATGGAAGTCCCGAATTTACTTTAGAGCCATCCGATAAAACCACTCGTGGATCGGAAATAATCCTACATATTGCAGAAGATTCTTTAGAGTTTTTAGAAGAATATAAAATTAAAGAATTACTTACTAAGTACAATAAATTCATGCCGGTTTCGATTAAATTCGGAACCAAAACAGAAACACTTCCCGTTCCTGAAGGATCTGCCGAAGATGTAAAACCAGAAACCATTGAGGTAGACAACATCATCAACAATCCAAACCCAGCATGGACCAAACTTCCTACCGAATTGTCGGACGAAGATTACAAACAATTCTACCATGAATTGTATCCAATGCAATTTGAAGAGCCTCTTTTCAACATCCATCTAAATGTAGATTATCCGTTTAATTTGACAGGAATTTTATACTTTCCAAAAATGTCTAACGACATGCAAATGCAAAAGGATAAAATTCAATTATACCAAAATCAGGTGTATGTTACCGATAATGTAGAAGGAATTGTTCCGGAATTTTTAGGCATGCTAAAAGGAGTAATTGATTCACCAGATATCCCGTTAAACGTTTCTCGTTCTGGCTTGCAAGCCGATAGTAATGTAAAGAAAATATCCAATTACATTACCCGTAAAGTGGCCGATAAAATGAAATCGTTGTTCAACGAAAACCGCGAAGATTTCGAGAAAAAATGGAACGACATCAAAATCGTTTTAGAATACGGAATGTTATCCGAACCTAAATTCTACGAAAAAGCAGGCGACTTTGTTTTATACCCAACGGTAGACGATAAATTCTTCACTCTAGCCGAATTAAAAGAAAATCTTGCAGCCAATCAAACCGACAAAAACGGAAAACTAGTCGTGCTTTATGCTTCCAATAAAGAAGCGCAACACGGTTATGTTGATATTGCAAAAGAAAAAGGATACAAAGTTTTATTACTTGATTCGCCTATTGTTTCGCATTTAATTCAAAAATTAGAAGGCGACAACGAGAACCTAACTTTCGTTCGTGTAGATTCGGATCACATCGATAAATTAATTGACAAAGAAGATACGCAAATCTCTAAATTGTCGGAAGACGAGCAAACAAATTTGAAAACTGTAGTCGAAGAATTTGTTCCTAAAGCCAACTATTCTGTACAATTGGAGCCAATGGATAGCGCAGCAGCACCTTTCATGATAACGCAACCCGAATTCATGCGTCGTATGAAAGAAATGAGTCAATCTGGCGGTGGTGGCGGAATGTTTGGTATGGGTAATTTCCCAGAAATGTACAATTTAGTGGTTAACTCTAACTCCGAATTGGCAACTACCATCCTACAAACCCAAGACAAAACAGCCCAAGAAAGCCTGGTAAAACAAGCCTTAGACTTGGCGAAAATCTCGCAAGGACTATTAAAAGGCGAAGAACTAACCGCTTTCGTGAAGCGTAGTTTTGAATTGATTAAATAAGTAGTAAGATAAAAGAATTAAGTAGTAAGACCTGCGAGTGCAAACTTGCAGGTTTTTTTTATTACAGTAATTTCAGGAGCGAAACATTAGGCGTTTTAGTAAACGTCATTCCTGCCATCCGTTGCAATCTGCCATTGCGAGGCACGAAGCAATCTAATACCGCCACTATTTTTTCGCAATGCCAGGATTTCCACTTCTGTCAGGGCTAGCAAGGTTATGTCTTTTGTGAAAATAGAATTTCAAAAAACATCTAATTACAAATTGAATTATTTATACTATTTCAATTTAAATATTTTGTATTTTTGACATAAGAGTAATACTATCCAAATGGAACAAAGTTTTATTATCGATAAATTAACTGATTCAATATTGAATACTATTTCTGGTGATAGTTTTCAAACAGAAGTTAGTAAATTAACGACTATTGATTTAATAAACATCACAAAAAAAAACAATTGGAAATTTGATTGGAAAACAGAATTTAATGACATTCAAAAAGAAGTTTACAAATTATCAATAGTAAATAATTCAAAAATCATTCAAGGCCTATTGAGTATAACGTTTGAAAAAGATCATGTATTCATGAATTTACTAGAAAGTGCTCCTTTTAATGTAGGAAAAAAGAAACTTTACGAAGGTGTTTCAGGAAATTTAGTTGCTTTTGCTTGTAAACTTTCATTCCAAAAAGGTTTTGAAGGATATGCTGCTTTTACATCTAAAACAAATTTAATTAAGCACTATGAAGAAAATCTAGGCGCTTATCATTTTAAAAACCAAAGAATGATTCTTGAACCGATAGCATCTAAAAAATTAGTAGAAAAATATTTTAAATCCTAAAAAATGAATTTAATAAAAGAACCTAAAGGTGTTGACTTTATTATTCAAAGCCCGCCTTTAACCGAAAAAGAACGAAATGAAATAAGTGAATTTATTGCGAGAAAATCTAAAAAAAATGCAGTAAAAAAAATTCCAAAAACAAAAGTTATCATTACTAAATAACCCGCAATAGTTTGCCTAATTTCCACTTTACAAAAAATTGTAGAACTAGGCTTAGGCGGGAAATTAGAACTCGCAATTAAATTATAAAGAAAAATTACACCTTCCCATAATCAAAATAAAAAAATCCACAGATAATTAAGTTCTGTGGATTGAATAAATATCATAAAGCCATGTTTTAATAGAATCATCCATAAATCAATACTTTATTTTGATTTAATGTTTTTCTAAAATAAGGATTTTTTATTGCTTTTTCTTCCAATAAATCAACGCTTCTTTTTAAAATATTCTCAAGTGAAAACTTTAAGTTGTAATAGTTATCTCCATAATCTAAAACATCCAAATTTTCAAAATCTACAATTAAATCCACATCACTTTCGCTGTTGAATTTATCCGTTAAAACCGAACCAAAAGCATATAAAGATTTTACTTTATGCGCTTTGCATAAATTCAAGATGTCTTTATTATGATTTTCTATTAAGTTCATGTAATTAGTAATTTTAATCAAAAGTACATAAAATAAATTAGCTGTCAATTTTAATTGATTTTTTTAGCACTTACAATAATTCATTTATTAAAACATTTATTGACATAATGATATCAGGTATTTTCCTCCTTGCCTCAATAAAAAAAATCCACAGATAATTAAGTTCTGTGGATTGTATAGATAGTATAAGTTTGTCTTACTACTGTTTTGGAACATATGTTTTGTTTCCATTGCTGTTAATATAATACTGCCCTCCTTTAGAGCCTGTTTGAATATTTTTGTCAGCACTATAGCTTCTTGACTCACTTGAATAATCTCTTGGCTTAGAACCAGATTCTCCAGTATATGAATTTGTATTTCCTCTTGTAGAATAATTGTTTGTATTTGTGTTGTCGGAAGTCGTTTTGTAATGTCCTTGCACATTTGTTCCATCGCTTTTGGTATAACCATTTACATAAGTTGTGGATTGCGCATATGCAATTACAGTAATTGCAAAAAAGCTAATTGTAAAAAATAATTTTTTCATGTTAATAAATTTAATTTATTTGCTTACTCTATTCGGTTTTCAGCTTACCCGTAACAAGGTAAATATATTAGCTAAATATTAACTATTATGGCACGGATTGCAAATCCGCGAGATCTAGAGCGTAATCTATGGAATTATATTAAATTCAACAGCCGAATATGAACCTATTAACGTATCACCTTGACTACTATTATTATTATCTGATATAATAAAACTATAAGTGCCTTCAGATAACCAAATAGGAAATTTTGCATTATCTGGTGCGTATCCTCCAGTAAAATATATATATGCTATGATATTATTAAATGTTGCAGCACAAGCATCACATGATTTTACAAAACCCAATTCTACACCATTTGATTTGCCTACCATAACATTTTCAATTTTCCATACTTTTCCAACTGGTATTTGAAAAGTTTGATAAACATAAGCTCCAGTAGAATAAGAGCCACCATTACTCTGAGAATCTGAAAAATTTACAACTCTATTAAATTGTAAATTCCCTTGCGCATTCATTGTCTTTACTGTAAATAAGATAAATAAAATAATTATTGCTTTTTTCATTTTGTTTAATTTAATTATTATTGATTGTGTTAGAATTTATATATTAAAAACCGTTAATAGTATACATTAGAGTATTTGAATTACTACCACTACTACTATTTGTAGAACCACCGAAAGCTACCCATGTTGTTCCATTAAAATAATAAAATCCTGGAATATTATCAGTTTGATAAATTAATAAACTTGTTGCTGGAGAAGAAATGGCATCTCTTTGTACTTTTGTCATCCTTGGCATTAATAAACCACTATTTGTTGAAGTAAGATTTAATAATGCCGAGGTATTTACTACAGAAGTTCCGATAGCAACATTTGAACCATTATTGAATAAATTATTACTATTTACAACCCATTGTGTACCATTCCAATAGGTAGTATTACCTATTTGAGTCCCATTAGGTAAAAAACCTGTAGCCCCAATTGGTCCTGTTGCACCAACAGCCCCTGTTGGTCCAGTTGCTCCAGCTATTCCTTGTGCACCCTGCGGGCCTGCGGGGCCAGTTGCTCCTGCCAATCCAGAAGTTCCCGCTGGTCCTTGTGGTCCTTGAGGCCCAGGAACTCCTTGAGGTCCTTGTTGTCCTTGAGGTCCTTGCGGACCTGGTGTTCCTGAATTTTCAGCGTAAAATGCATAAGGCACATAGGCAAAAGGTTGGTTGCTAATTTCAATGAAATTGGTACAAATTCCTTTTGAATCTACTTCAACCACTAGGTTTTTAGCATTTCCATCCCAATTTACACCTGCTAATGTGGTAGAAGTACCACCAACATAAACTCCGGATCCAATTATTACATTCACCATTCCAAACTCATCGGTTATGGTATTTTTTGTTTCTTGGTATTCTAAAACACCTGCTTTATAAATGCTGAAACGCAAGCAAATTGCTGTATTAGCAAGTGGAGTTCTCTCATTGTTAAAGCCTGGTATATGTTGACCTTCAGGGTTTAATATTACTGCTTGATAAGTAATTCCTTTAGTTTGAGAATAGATTGCTGAACTAAATAGAATAAGGGCTAATAGGTATATTTTTTTCATAATTAATAATTTTTATCGGAATAAGAAATGAACACCAAATTGTATTTGGTTGTTATTAAAGGATAGTTTCTCTGGGGTGCTATTTGATAAATTAAGGTTTCTTGAATATCCATAACCTAAACTTAAAAAAATATCGTTTTTAACATTATAACTTGCTTGCAAACCTAATTTAGGTGCAACCCAAAGACCTGAAAATTCTTTTTGCGAACTTAAATCGAGATAATGTCCATTTATATTTTGTTTGCCATAAATAAGGCTAGATATTCCTAATCCCGCATTTGCGGCTACTTCAAATCCATTTTTATTTATAAACGCAATTGAAAAAGTGTTTTGCAACCCTAAATATTGGGTATTCCAGGAGTAAGAATTTACATTGTCCCCTCCTATTGCATTGTATTCATTTACATTCATTCCAATAGCATACTTCAACTTCTTATTATTTAAAGTCTTAATGTATCCTATTTCATAAAAGTTTCCAGAACCCGCTTGTAAAGAAGGAGGATTATTAGTGTCACTTTTATAATCATACTGGGTGTAGTTTTTTCCAGTTTGCAAATAAATCTCTTGGGATTGCATACCATTATAGAAAAAAAAGATTATGGTAAAAAAAAGTAGTTTTCTCATTGTTTTAAAATTTGGGTGTAATAAGTGTAGTTTATTGAACTTAATTTTACCAAGTAATTACTTGTAGCAAAATTTGGTAACTCAATGGTTAATATATTTCCATTTGGCTTTTTTTCTTCAGTGTATACAAGTCGTCCTCTAATATCAAAAATAGACACAAAAATATCATCTTTAATAACTTGAGAAAACTGAAAATTTACGGAACTAATAAATGGATTTGGATAGGTAACTGTAGTAACAGAAGTATTTGCTGTTGTATTAATATACTTGCTCCAATTGCTCTGCTGAAAACCTTGACCATAGGAATATCCTTCAACGGTTTGTGTACCAATTACACTTTGTTGACCAATACTTTGGCTAACATACATTCCATTAGGTAATGTTTTGCTAGTACCTTGGGCAGATAACATTTGATGGTGTAATTGTTGGGCGGAAACAGATGTAAATATGACAAATATGTATAAATATATAAACCTCATTGCATTAATTTTATTAAATAACAATTTTAAATTGTGCTATTTTTTTTACAAATATATATACAAAATCGGTTACATGCAACTTATTGTTTGCAATCACATTAAATAAATTAGATGAAAGTAATTTTCCATATGGAAAAAAGAATTAGAAAATCTGCAATAAACCCTGAGATAATTAGTCTTGGCAAACGTATTGAGGAAATAATAAAATTAAAAGGGTTAAAAACAAGAGAGGTTGCTCATGATGCGGATATGGATGTAGAAAATCTGAGAAAATACATAAAAGGCAAGCAAGAAATGAAAGTTTCTACCATGCTTAAAATCTCAAAATCATTAGGTGTATCCTTAAACGAATTGTTTAATTTTTTTAACTAATTCTAATTGTAGGATATAAGTTAAAAAAATGGGTAGGATTTTTTATTCCATAGGTAAAATAAAATTCACGAACTTTGCCATTCCTAAATTAATAACAATGACACTCCACATAGAAACCCCTGCCCTATTATTCTCTGCAACTTCCTTAATATTATTGGCTTATACCAATCGGTTTTTAACCATTGCGCAAATTGTACGCAGTTTGAAAAAAAATTACGACGAAGTAAAAAACAAAAGTATTTTAGTAGAAATCACCAACCTCAACCTTAGATTAACTTTAATTCGCTACATGCAACTTTTTGGAGTACTGTGTTTATTCCTATCGGTATTTGCAATGTTGGTTTTGTTTCTTGAATGGCAAATGATGGGCATTTATTTTTTTGGAGCAAGTTTACTTTGCTTACTGATTTCCTTAGGAATATCCTTTTGGGAAATAAGCATTTCAGTAAACGCCTTGCGCATACATTTAAGTGATTTAATGGATAAAGAAAAATAAATTTTTAGTACTCAAAAGTACCATATTCACTAACAATGGTAAGTTTTTTCACGTCACTTGCTTCTACTCTACCTACAATTTGAGCAGCAACACCAAACGATTGGGAGATTGCAATAATATCGGCAGCTATAGCTTCTGGAACGTATAATTCCATACGGTGACCACAATTAAAAACTTGGTACATTTCTTTCCAATCGGTCTTAGATTGTTCTTGTATCAACTGAAACAAGGGCGGCACCGGAAATAAATTATCTTTAATTACGTGAACGGCATCTACAAAGTGTAATACTTTAGTTTGCGCACCACCAGAGCAATGCACCATACCGTGAATTTCGGTTGGAGTATATTTATTTAAAATAGATTTTATAATTGGAGCATAGGTTCTTGTTGGAGATAAAACCAACTTTCCGGCATCAATTGGAGAATTTGCAACAGCATCGGTAAGTTGTACCCCACCAGAATACACCAAATCTTTAGGAACCGAACTATCGTAACTCTCTGGAAACTTATCGGCCAGATAATGTGCAAAAACATCGTGACGTGCAGAGGTTAATCCGTTGCTACCCATCCCTCCGTTATAGCCTTTTTCATAATTCGCTTGACCAAAAGAAGCCAAACCTACAATAACATCGCCTGCTTTAATGTTGCCATTATTAACCACATCGCTGCGTTTCATTCTCGCAGTAACAGTAGAATCTACAATAATGGTTCGCACTAAATCACCTACATCGGCAGTTTCACCACCAGTAGAATGAATCGTTACACCAAAATTTTTCAATTCGGCAATAAGTTCTTCGGTACCATTAATAATTGCTGATAAAACCTCAGCAGGAATAAGATTTTTATTTCTTCCAATTGTGGACGAAAGCAAAATATCATTAGTCGCACCAACACACAATAAATCATCAATATTCATAATCAATGCATCTTGAGCAATGCCTTTCCACACCGAAATATCGCCAGTTTCTTTCCAATACATATACGCCAAAGACGATTTAGTACCAGCACCATCGGCATGCATAATGATACAATAATCTTCGTCGTGGGTTAAATAATCGGGAACGATTTTACAGAAGGCTTTAGGAAACAAGCCCTTGTCAATATTCTTAATGGCATTGTGCACATCTTCTTTAGATGCAGAAACTCCGCGCAAGGCGTAACGTTGGCTGTTATCAGAACTCATTGTGTAGCTGTTGTGTTGTGGTGCAAAGATAGTAATTTGAATTACGAATTATCAATTACGAATTACAAATTATCAATTATGAATTATCAATTGTTAATTCTCCACTATCATTATCTCCACTCTTCTGTTATCATCTTCTTCTTGAGAATTTTTTTCAGGAATAGGATGAATGGGTCTAGAAACACCATACCCTTTAAAAGTCAATCGCTTTCTATCTATTTTATTTTGAATCAAAAAATTATAAATAAATCTTGCTCTAGCGGTGGAAACAGCATCCACCTGATCAGGAAGTTTACAACAAATATGTCCTTGAATTTCAACTTTCAATTTCGGATTGTCATTCATCAAACACAGCAAATCATACAAAACTGGTTGCGATTTTGGAACAATTTTAGCTGAATTATTGTAAAAATATAAATTTGGCAAACGAATTAAATCTCCAATTTTAGAGCCCTTAACCTTATCTTTTAATTTTTGTTCAGAAGTTACTTCTACAGGAATCTCTTTCTTTTCCTGGAAAATTATAGTCACTCGTCTATTCTCTCCTTGCACGGTAGACTGCTCGAAATTTTTACCAAAACCGCGTATTTCAATTTCTTTTTTTACTTCTATTTTACTTTGCTTCAAAAAATTATACACCGAATAAACTCTTTTCAAAGCCAAAGTATCGTTGTATTGGTTGGTTCCTTTCCAATCGCAAAATCCATAAAGTTTTGTAACCTCATAATTCTTTCCTTCGGAAATCCAAGAATTAATTTTTTTCACTGCTTCTTCATTTAAATCGTATTTATCAAAATCGAAATAAACATCCAACTTTGCTTGTGCAAATGAAAACACAGAAAACAACAGTAACAATAAGGGGTATTTTCGCATAGCTATTTATCTAAAATCATAATTTCAACTCTTCGGTTTCGAGCTGCTTCAAATTCACTTTTTTCGGGAATGGAAAATTTAGGCTTCGATACTCCAAAACCTTTTGTATGTATTCTTCGCTCGGAAATACCTTCTGAAACCAAGATTCTTTTCACTTGTTTAGCCCTTTCTGTAGAAAGATTACGGGCATCTTTATCTAAACAACAAATGTGTCCTTGAATTTCGATTTTTAATTTGGAATAGGTATTTAAAACATATATCAATTCATCAATTGCCCTTTTGGAAGTAGGCATTATGGCAAAAGTATTGATGTAAAAATTAATGTCATTCAACCTAATAAGGGTTCCTTTTTGCGAAAGTTTAATCTTTGTTTCCAAAGTGGCATTTTCAGGAAAATTCATGGTTTCTTCCTCAATTGGAACTAGTTCCGGCTCAACGGCAACTTTAGAAAGAACTGCCATTGGAGTTAATCCTAAAATCTCATTTTCTCTAGCAAAATCTTTTGGAAGTATATAAAAAATAGTTGCTTTTCTATTTTTAGATTTGTCATTTAATTGCTTGAAATTTTTTCCAAAACTTATGGCTTTAAAGTCTTCGCGAATTTTAATTTTATCTTTAATCTGACTAAAAATAAAATCTACTCTTTTTTTAGCAAGAGTGTCGTTAAAACCAGTGCTTCCATCTTCGTCGGTAAACCCATGAATAGCAACAATCTTAACTTCTTTATTAGTTGAAATCCAATTTAGAAGTTTTTGATTTTCCGTTTTTGTTACGGATGATTTATTGCTTTCAAAAAAAACAGAAAATTGTTCTTGACCTTCAACAAACTGAAACAAAAGTAAAAACAAGGTGTGTAATAGAAATTTTCTTATAATCATGAAACGAAATTACGGAAAATAATTAGATCTTGTATAATTGAGTTTTAATTCCACTCAAATAAAAAAAACATAAGAATTTAAATAGTATTCATCCCTTTGTTTGCAACAAAAACTATTATGCCAATAATAAACAAAATATATAAAGATAGTACTACAATAATAGAAATTCCAAGGTATTTATGGTGGGATTTCAAATATCCTAATGCTACACCAACCATATTGGAACTAGAAGTTAGCAATGCATTTTTCATATCTGTGGCATATTTAAATAAATAATACACTGGAGGAAAATACAATAAAGCCATAAATAAATACACTCCAGTTAAATAACCTTTAAGATTTCCTAGAGGACTCATAGGGCTTGATGGAATTGCTGACATAACCGAAGTCATAATTAGTGCTGCAATAATTATAAAGGCAATTCCAACAAATCCCATGATTGCTAAAAACATAGACCATTTAGCACTAGTTCTTAAAGCATCTACAGCTTGTTCGTTCAATTCTAAATTTTGCTGATTTTCCATAAATTAAATTTTTAAGTTACTATTCAAATTGTTTTAAAGTTGTAATAATAATAGAAACACAATCTAATAATTGCTCCTCATTCATTACTAAAGGCGGTGCAAAACGAATGATATTTCCGTGAGTTGGCTTGGCTAACAAACCATTATCTCTTAAAGCCATACAAATATTCCAAGCAGTATTACTTTCTTCGGTATCGTTAATAACAATAGCGTTTAGTAATCCTTTACCTCGTACTAAAGTTGCAATAGTAGATGTCTTAATATATTCTCCAATTTTTTCACGAAATAACTTCCCTAATATACGAGCATTTTGCGATAAATTTTCCTCATTAACAACATCCAAAGCTGCAATGGCAACTGCACCAGCAATGGGGTTTCCTCCAAAAGTAGATCCATGTTGTCCAGGTTTAATCACGTTCATGATAGTATCATTTGCTAAAACTGCAGAAACTGGATAAGCACCACCAGATAAGGCTTTTCCAAGAATTAAGATATCTGGAGTAACATAAGTAGCTTGTTTTTCGCAAGCATTTTCACAATCACAATTACCACAAACTGCCAATATCGAACCTGTTCTTGCAATTCCGGTTTGTACCTCATCTGCAATAAACAAAACATTGTGTTCTAAGCAAAGTGCTTTGGCTTTCGCCAAATAATCCTCAGCAGGAACATAAACACCAGCTTCCCCTTGAATAGGTTCTACAAGGAAACCAGCAATATTTTTAGTTGATTTAAGCACTGCATCTAAAGCTTCGATGTCATCGTAAGGAATTTTAATAAACCCAGCTGTGTAAGGCCCGAAATTCTTTCTAGCATTTTCATCATTAGAAAAAGAAATGATAGTGGTTGTTCTTCCGTGAAAATTTCCATCACAAACAATTATTTGCGCTTCATTTTCGGAAATTCCTTTTTTCTCGTAAGCCCATTTTCTACATAGTTTTAAAGCAGTTTCTACCGCCTCGGCACCCGTATTCATTGGCAAAACTTTATCGAAACCAAAATAATTGGTTACATATTTTTCGTAAGCACCTAATTTATCATTGTAAAAAGCACGCGAAGTTAAAGTCAAAGTTTGCGCTTGCTCCATCATGGCATACACAATTTTAGGATGACAATGCCCTTGATTAACCGCCGAGTAAGCTGAAAGAAAATCATAGTATTTTTTGCCTTCAACATCCCAAACATAAACTCCTTTTCCCTTACTAAGTACTACTGGCAGTGGATGGTAGTTGTGCGCTCCATATTTTTCTTCTAAAGCAATAGCTTCAGCAGAACTCATTTTTTCTAAAACTGACATATTATTTGTTTTTTTCTGTACTCTTTACAGATTTTTTTTGTAAAACAGCTATTCCTTCTTGTGGAGAGAAATCATCCTTTGTAGCAAAAATATAAAAATTTATTGCGATTATCGAAAACGAATTACAATTTTTTTAAACTAAAAATTAATCGCCTGCTAATTGTAAGTAAATTAAAACTACTGCAGCAACCGTCATGATTATTAAGGTGGCAAATCCTAAAATGTTGGATATCCTACTATTTGTAAACTCTCCCATAACTTTTTTATTATTAGAAATATGCAAGATAATCGCTATTAAAACAGGGGCAGTCAGTCCATAAAGTATAGCGGTGTAAATTAAAGCTTTAACTGGAGAAATGCCAATATAGTTTAAAGACAATCCTAAAATTAAGGAGATTGCCATAACGATATAAAATGCTTTGGCTTCATGAAATTTCTTGTCCAAACCTTGTTCCCATCCAAAAGTTTCAGTGATTATATAGGATAACGAACCACTTAAAACAGGTATTGCCAACAGGCCTGTGCCTATTATTCCGATAGCAAAAAGCAAATAAGCAAAATTTCCTGCAAGTGGCTTTAGTGCAGCTGCGGCTTGTTCTACTGTATCAATTTGGTGAATTCCTGCTTTGAACAAAACAGTTCCAGTGGTTAGGATGATAAAGAACATCACTATGCCCGAAAAAGACATTCCAAAATCAACATCCTGTTTCATATCGTGGATGATTTTTTTATTTACAATTAAATGTTTTTTCTTATGACTCATCTCTTCTACCTCCATAGAAGCTTGCCAAAAAAACAAATAAGGAGAGATGGTGGTTCCTAAAATTCCAACTAAAACACTAATGAAGTCTTTGTTGAAGTGAATAGTTGGAACAAACGTATTTTTAGCAATATCCAACCAATCTTGGTGGTATAAAAATGGTACGATTAAATATACTAAAAGTACAATACATAAGTATTTTAGCGTTGCAGCAATTTTTTGATAAGGTAAATAAATAATCAAAAACAAAAGAAGTATAGTGAAAACAACACTAAAATAAGTAGCTTCAATTTTCGGAAAAAGTAAATTTCCAACCGCTCCCATACCTGCAATATCAGCTCCGATATTCATAACAATAGCTGGAAAACTGAACAGCAACATCAAATACAAAATGGGTCTTGGATAGTGTTTTTTTAGTGCGCCAGTCAATCCTTGTGAAGTAACCAATCCAATTTTGGCACACATTTGCTGAATAGTCGCCATTAGCGGAAACGCTATTATAGAAGTCCAAAGGGTAGAAAGTCCAAAGGCAGCACCTGCTTGCGAATAGGTTGCAATTCCGGATGGGTCATCATCACTAGCTCCAGTTATTAATCCAGGACCCAAGACTTTCCAAAAACGCTGTAACGCATTATTTTGTTTCATTTTATTAATGATTTAAATAAATTAAATTTTATTTAATATATCTTTAAAGATACTAAATAGTTTCGAACAACTCCAATAATTTATTTACCGTATTCCAATTTCGAATGGTAGAAGTAACATTCAATTTCTTTTCAATGTAGTTATTGTCTAATCTTGTTTTGGCTGGAGAAATGTCGTATTTTATATAAATTCTACTTTCGTCAATATACACTTCATCGGGCTTGATATTACTTATTTTTAAATCGTGGATTCGTTCCTCTTTCAAAACCATCGAAACAAAAGAAACATACAATTTTTTAGTATCTACTTCTTTTATCTTTAAAAATGGATTGGTTTTCAAACACGTTTCCAAATCTTCTTTACCAATAACCACTGCAGGAACATCGTGTCCGAAAGTTTTATAAATTTCTTGCTTGATAAGAAAACCAACCTTACTCGGACTTTCTTCTAGAGTCGAAACAAACACGTTCCCAGATTGGATGTAAGTCACCACATTAGTAAATCCGATGGATTCTAGTGCAGTTTTTAACGCGTCCATTTTAATCATATTATGTCCAGAAACGTTGATGCCGCGAAGTAAAGCGAGATGAACCATATTTTTTTTATTTTTCTAATTTATATTTAATAATTTTTTAATGAAATAATCAAGTACTGTTTAAATTATGCCAATAAGTAGTGCTAGGTGGGTTTTCATTGATAAAGTCTTTTGCCAAAGATACTATTTTCTTAGATTTTATAGTGCTTTTTGATTCTTAACCAATTTTGAAAATTACCTTGCTTCAAAAGATTTCTTATTTTTTTCTAAAACCCAATCTAAAAAACAATTCAATCGCTTATTTTTGCCTCATGGGAAATAAGAAAACAGATAAAGTTATTTTTGAAAATGTTACCGTGTTGGATGCTGGAGCCAAAGGAGTTTCGGTGGCTAAAGCGCCAGAAGGACAAGTGATTTTTATACCAAACGTGGTGCCTGGTGATGTGGTAGATGTGCAAACATTAAAAAAACGTAAATCGTATTATGAAGGTAAAGCTATAAAATTCCACTCCTTCTCGGAAAACAGAATTGAGCCAGTTTGCCAACATTTTGGTGCGTGTGGCGGTTGCAAATGGCAGAATATGAAGTACGAGCAACAATTGTTCTATAAAAATCAAGAAGTTTATAACAACCTAAAAAGAATTGGCAAAATTGAATTGCCTGCCTTCGAGCCTATTATGGGTTCGAATAAACAATTCTTTTACAGAAATAAAATGGAATTTGGCTTTTCGGATACACGATGGTTAAACGAAACCGAAATCCAATCGGAAGACCAAACCTTAAGTAAACAACCAGCTTTGGGTTTTCATATTCCAAGAATGTGGGATAAGATTTTAGATATTGAAAAATGCCACTTGCAAGAAGATCCTTCTAACGAAATTCGAAATGCTATTAAAGAATTTGCTGTTGCCAACAACATGACGTTTTTTAATGCTAGAAACCACGAAGGATTGTTGCGAACCTTAATGATTCGTACTGCTTCTACTGGCGAGATTATGGTTTTGATTCAGTTTTTTGAAAACGACAAAGCCAACCGCGAATTACTAATGGATTTTATTCATGAGAAATTCCCGAACATTACTTCCTTGCTATATGTGGTTAATAGCAAAGCCAACGATACTTTATACGATCAAAACATTAAATTATATAAAGGAAGAGATTACATTTTGGAAGAAATGGAAGGATTACATTTCAGCATCAACGCCAAATCATTCTACCAAACCAATTCCGACCAAGCCTATGAATTATACAAAATAACTAGAGATTTTGCTGGTTTAACTGGAAACGAAATAGTGTATGATTTGTATACGGGAACGGGAACGATAGCACAATTTGTATCTAAAAAAGCGAAGAAAGTTATTGGAGTTGAGGCCGTTCCAGAAGCCATTGCCGATGCCAAAGAAAATGCCAAACGCAATGCAATTACCAATTGTGAGTTTTATGTTGGGGATATGAAAAACGTTTTCAACGAAGACTTTATAGCCCAACATGGTAAGCCAGATGTTATTATCACTGACCCACCAAGAGACGGGATGCATAAAGACGTTGTGGAAATGTTATTTAAAACGAATGCTCCGAAAATTGTTTACGTGAGTTGTAATTCGGCTACACAAGCAAGAGATTTAGCCTTAATGGACGAAAAATATAAAGTAACTCGTGTTCGACCAGTTGATATGTTTCCGCAAACGCATCATGTTGAAAATGTTGTACTTTTGGAACTTCGATAGTTTTCAGTTTTCAAAATGGAATAAATTAAATTTATGAAAAAGATATTTTTATTACTACTAGTTGCATTTTCATTCTCCTCTTGTGAAAAGGATGATATTTGCGATGCTGCTACCTCCACTACTCCAAGATTAGTAATTGAGTTTTATGACCGTTTAATTGCAACGCCTACTTTGAAAAATCTAACTAATTTGAAGGCAGTTGCTGCAGGAATTTCAGATGGCGTAGTTTTTAATACTACTTTGTCGGTTACCAATCCTTTACGTTATTTAACAAATACCAGTAAAATATATCTTCCTTTAGACCCATCTGCAAGCACAACTACATATACATTAACTAATAATTTTGGCGCTACTGCATCAAATGCAGATATACTAACAATTAATTATACCAAAAAAGAAGTTTATGTTTCTCGAGCTTGTGGGTATAAATATTTATTTAACCTAACAAACTTTAATACCAACATCCTTACACCAGACACCGACAATTGGATTAAAAATATAATTATAGTAAAACCTAATCTCGAAACCGAAAATGAAGTACATATTAAAATATACTTTTAGTTTATGCTTGGTGCTGTGCTCGTTTTTAGTAACGGCACAGAAAACAACTGTAAAAGACACGATTGCTATAAAAAAAGATAGTATAAAGCCTAAAACTGAGCGTTATGGTTTGCGTCTTGGGGTAGATTTATTTAAATTAACCCGTTCTTTTTATGATAAAAATTATAAGGGATTGGAATTAGTTGGAGATTTCAAATTCACCCGTAAACATTATTTAGCAGCCGAAATTGGAAACGAAAATAAAACCGTTGCCGACGATCAATTGAACTTTACTACCAAAGGAACCTATCTTAAAGTAGGTTTTGATTACAATTCTTATGAAAATTGGCTTGGTATGAACAACATGCTTTATGTAGGGATGCGCTATGGCGTGAGTTCGTTTAGCCAAACCCTAAATAGTTATTCTATATATTATGCGAACAACTATTTTCCGAAACCTACAATTGTGTCAGGAACAGAATACGATGGTTTATCGGCACAATGGATTGAAGTTATTGCTGGTGTTAAAGCCGAAGTGTTTCCAAATTTATATGTTGGATTTAGTTTTGGAATACATAATTTAATTTCCAATAAGGTTCCTAATAATTTCGATAACCTTTATATTCCTGGTTTCAATAGAACCTATGGTGGTAATTTTGGTGCTGGATTCAATTATACTATCTCTTATTTTGTCCCTTTGTACAAAACCGTTCTTAAAACCAAAATGAAAGAAAAAGGTAAAAAATAATTTTTACTTACTACTTTTTTTTACTTTTTCTTTTTCCAGTTTTTTAAAATATCCTCGAAATAAAAAATTGTGTTTCAAAGCCTCAAGGTTTTCATTCAATCTGCCACTTGCTTGGTTAATGTTTGTCATGGTTGAATCTATTTTTTTAACTAGTTTTGGATCATTAGACAAATAATTTAATGCACCCTTTCCATCCTTCATATTGGAAACTGTTTGGTTAATTTGCTCGCTTGACTTTTGTAAATTGGCAATAATTACTTTAATTTTTCTTCCAACCATAGTGTCTTTCAAGGTCCCAATAACATTGTCTTTGTTATTTAAACCAAGAATAATATTGTTTAAAATTGCCATTGATTCGGAAGTGATTTTGGTTGTTTCTTTTAAATTATTAACGGTTTTCTTTAAATCCTGACTCATCACTGTGTCGTTAATTAACATACCGATGGTTCCTTCTTTACTACTAATTTGATTGGTGATTCTTACTAAATTATCAGTAATTACTTTAGCATTGGTACTTGTAGAATTTATAGTTTTTAAAATTTCATCGGTGGTAGTTTTATTTTCTGAAAGGATAATATCTCCAGCAGAAACTATTTCTGTAGATTTTTTTCCAGGGATAATATTTATAATCATATTTCCAACTAAACCATCTGATCCAATAGAGGCTAGAGCATCTTTTTTTATATGAGAAATAACTTCTTTTTCTATAGCCATATCCACTCTTATTACCGAATCGTTTAGAATAATAATTTGTTTTACAGTACCAACATTGATGCCGGAAAAACGAACATTATTTCCGGTTTGTAATCCGTTAATATTATTAAAAATAGCACTAATTGGAATAGTTTTATTAAATATATCCTTTTTATTTCCAATAAAATACACAGTGGTAATGAATAATAAAAAACCTATAATAACAAATATTGCTAGATTAATTTTTTGTGAGGTTGATTTTTCCATTTGGGTGTTTATTTAAAAAATGCTTCAATTTTTGAGTCTTTGGATGCTGCTAAATCGGCAAAGGTTCCTTCGGCATAATTGACGCCATCAATTAATAAGATCATTCTATTGGCAATTACACGAGCACAGTCAATGTCATGAGTTATAATTATGGAAGAAGTTTTATATTTTTCTTGAATGTTTTTCATTAACATAATAATTTCTTTAGAAGTTATGGGATCTAAACCGGTGGTAGGTTCGTCATAAAGAATTATTTTTGGTTGTAAAATTAATGTTCTAGCTAATGCGACTCTTCGTTTCATTCCGCCAGAAAGTTCATTCGGCATTAGGTTTATAGTGTTTTCGAGACCAACATTTCTTAACGCTTCCAATACTAAAGGTGTGGTATCTTCAATTATGCCAAATTTTTTGGTGTGTCTTCGCAACGGAAATTCCAGATTTTCACGAACCGACATCGAATCGTATAAGGCACTTCCTTGAAAAAGAAAACCAACTTCGGTTCTAATTTCATCAAGATCTTCTCTTGAAATAGAGTTCATGTCTTTTCCCATAATTAGGATGGAACCACTATCTATTTGTTCCAAACCAATAAGGCATTTTATCATTACCGATTTTCCAGAACCCGATTTTCCCATCACAACTAGGTTTTCTCCTTCCATAAGATCCAGATGAAAACCATCTAAAACATGGTTAGTTCCATAACTTTTATGCAAATCTTTAATTTCAATAATGGGTTTTATTGTGTTGTCTGTTCTCATAAATCATAAAATATGTTAGTTACAAAAACCGCTACAAAGTCAATAATAAAAAGCAACATCGAAGTATAAACCACAGCAGCATTTGCAGCTTGACCTACTCCAACAGTTCCTTTTTTACAATTATAGCCTTTAAAACATCCTACAAGACCAATTGCAAATCCAAAGAAGAAACTTTTGAAAGTTGCCGGTAAAACATCGCTGAACTCCAAGATGTTAATTACTTGATTGGAATACAATACAAAAGATACATCACCCTTCATACTTTCTACCAAATAAGATCCATAAATAGCAATAGCATCGCCAAAGAAAATTAGAATAGGTAACATAAAGGTTGTGGCTAATATTCTAGTTACTACTAGATATTTGAATGGGTTGGTACCCGAAACTTCCATAGCATCAATTTGTTCGGTAACACGCATAGAACCTAATTCGGCACCTATACCCGAACCAATTCTTCCTGCACAAATTAAGGCGGTTATGATAGGTCCAATTTCTCGAATAATAGAAACACTTACCATGGAGGGAATCCAGGAAGCTGCACCAAATTCTTCTAAAGTTGGACGAGATTGCAAAGTAAAAACTAATCCAATAATAAATCCAGTTACCCCAACCAACAACAAAGACCGATTACCTATATAATAGCATTGGCGCAGGAATTCTTTGAATTCATAAGGTGGTTTAAAAACTTCTTTAAAAAATTTTCTGGCAAAATAAGAAAGTTCCCCAACTTCTAGTAAGAAAGGCTTTATATAGACTACTATATTGGAATTAAAGTTCATGAATAGAAAATAATTTATTAAAAATAAATAGTCTTATTCTCAAATTTACGATTATTTATTTAATTATTGAAGATGTATTTGATTTAAAATAAAAAAAGCGTAAAATAACATTATTTAAAAAATGAAAATTAATTGGAAATTGTCAAATATTGCAACATCTTTGGTGTTCCGTTATAAATATTAATATCTACTTTTTCATCAATTCCGTTAATTCTGGCTTTTTGGGTAAATTGCCAAAACAACCAATCGTCTTTAATGCTTTCTACAAAAAAATTATAATTGGCTACCCAAAAAGTATAGCCTTTAAATTCTTCTTTTAAAAAATCATTGTAGTATTTCTCACCTGTATAAATTATTGGCCGTACTTTATAATGAGTATCTATTTTTGTTAACCAACGCTTCAGCCCAACTTTCAAACTATCTATCGATTGGTTTTCGGGTAATTTTTCAATATCTAAAACTGGAGGCAAATCACCTTTATGAAGAGTAACTACTTTAATGAAATTTTCTGCTTGCTCTATAGAGTTTTCATTTGGACGGTAATAATGGTAAGCACCTCGAATAAAATGATGTTGCCTTGCTTGTTTCCAATTTTCTGCAAAACGAGAATCTTTCTTATTGGAACCCGCTGAGGCACGAATGAATACAAAATGTAATGGAAACTTATTCTCTACCGAATCTACTTCTTCCCAATTAATATCCCCTTGAAATTGCGATACATCCAAACCAAAAGTTAACTCTTTATGGGCTTTTAATATTTGAAATATTCGAGCCTGAGCCACTTTATCTTCTTTGACAATTTTATCCGATTTAGAGCTTAGATAATACCGAATCGAATTTCTATAATGGTAGGCACCATAGACTAATCCGAGAAGTAAAACTGAAATCAGAATTACTTTAACAGGAAAAACCGACTTCTTTTTTTTGGAAGTTTTTCTGCGAGTAGGCGGTTTTCGAGTAGTAGTTTTTGCCATAAAGTTTTGAAATTCCAAAGTTTAAAATTCCAAATTCCAGAGTTCTTTGGTTTAAAAAAAGTCTTAATTCTTAATACTTTGATCTTAATACCTCTTTATAACTCCTTTTTTACCATAAAATTATTTACAACCGATAATATAACATAGGTTAAAATTATTAGCGGAACTGCAAGAAACTGCAAAGTAGCAATCATTAGTAAGGAAGTTATTAAAAATCCAATTTGTAATCTGTATTTCTGGAAACTGAAATTTTTAATTTTTAAAGAAAATAACGGAATGTCAGCATTCATTACATAAGCACTAACTAGGGTAATTGCCAATAAAACCCATATATTTTGAATAAAAGGCGCTATTAAAGAGTTTGTAACCAAAGGCAAACTCATAATAAAAAGAGTATTAGCAGGTGTTGGCAAACCAATGAACGAATCCGATTGGCGGGTATCAATATTAAAATTTGCCAAACGGTAACAAGCTCCTAGAGTGATAATAAAACCTAAATATGGCATTAAAAAACTTGTAGAATAATTTTCAAAACTTAACAAACAGAACATCACATAACCAGGAACAACACCACTAGTTACCATATCTGCCAAAGAATCCAATTGTACTCCTAAGGGCCCTGCAACGTTAAATTTTCGAGCGAAAAATCCGTCAAAAAAATCAAAAAATATTCCTAATGCTACAAAGTAAAATGCCATATCAAATTTTAAATCGGTAACCATCACAATGGCAATGCATCCGCAAAATAAATTTAGAAGGGTAATAAAATTCGGTAGGTGTTTTTTGATGTTCATGCTGTTATTTTTTACAATTGACAAATTTAGCACAATAAGTTAAAGGGAAGTGCGTTTTTTTACAGAGATTTTTTAATCGAAAATTCTTAATAAACATATTTTACCCAGGAGAGAAATAAACTCGGTAATAATTTCTATTTTTGACATCCAATAAAATAATAAAACTTCGGTTTGCAAAAGCATCAAAATTGAACCAAAAAATATTCTTTTTTTTAATAATTACTACTCTAGGCTATAGTCAAGCGGTTAGAAAATATTCTAACGAGTTTATGAATATAGGTGTAGATGCTGCTGCATTGGGAATGTCGAATGCCGTGGTGTCGCATACTAATGATGTGAACTCGGGCTATTGGAATCCTGCGGGATTAATAGGATTAGAAAGTGGTCAAATGGCAATAATGCATGCTAGTTATTTTGCAAATATTGCGAAATACGATTATGCGGCTTATGCCAAACCTATTGATAATGAAAGCGCTTGGGGAATTTCAATGATTCGTTTTGGTGTGGATGATATTTTAAATACTACCCAACTTATTGATGCCAGTGGAAATATTGATTACAACCGAATCAGTAAATTTTCTACTGCCGATTATGGTTTTACCTTTTCTTACGCTAGGAAACTAAAACTTCCTGGCTTTCAATATGGCATAAACTCTAAAATAATTCGCCGTGTAATTGGAAATTTTGCCAATTCATGGGGGTTTGGTTTTGATATTGGTTTGCAATGGGAACGTAACGATTGGCATTTTGGGTTAATGTTGCGCGATATTACTACTACTTACAACGTTTGGAGCATTAACGAAGACGAATATAATAAGATTAAAAATACAGTTGCAGGACAAAATCAAGAATTGCCAGAAAGTACCGAAATCACTTTACCAAAAGCACAATTGGGTATGTCTAAAAAGTTTGAATTTCATAACGAAACTAGTTTATTAGCATCTGGAAATTTAAACATGCAATTTGCAAGAACCAACGATATTATTTCTTCAAGCGTGGTAAGTATTGACCCTGCATTTGGATTTGAATATGGTTATACCGATTTGGTTTTTCTTAGAGCCGGAGTTGGAAACTTTCAAAATGTAACCCAAATTGATAACACCAAACGAATAGGTTTTCAACCTAACATAGGACTAGGATTCAAATATAAAGGAATTCAAATTGATTATGCCTTAACCGATTTAGGCGATCAAAGTGTTGCTTTATATTCTAACGTATTCTCGTTGAAAGTGGATTTAAGCATTTTTAGATAATACAATTATGACAAAAAAAATAATTTCTGTAGTATCCCTTTTACTTACTTTAGTAAGTTTTTCTCAAAATATTCCTTTAACTGACAAAGCAACTGTTAGCATATTTACTTGCGGAAGAGGAAATGAATTATATACTACTTTTGGTCATACTGCAATTAGAATTAAAGACGAAAACACCAATCTAGATGTGGTTTATAATTATGGTGCCTTTGATTTTAATACCGATAATTTCTATTTGAAATTTGTAAAAGGAGATTTGCAGTATTTTATAAATGCTTCTTCTTATGACGATTTCATTTACGAATACCAAATGGAAAAAAGAGAAGTCATTGAACAAACCTTGAACTTTTCATCTACACAAAAACAAGAACTATTTGATTTATTAAATGCCTCTTTATATTCGGAAGAGCGAAGTTATACCTACAAATTTATTGATCGGAATTGTACCACTATGGTGGTGGAAAAAATCAATAAAATGATAGGAAAAGAATTGATTCAAAAAGTCGATGACACTTCAATTTCTTATAGAGAATTGTTGTATCCGTATTTTACAAATCATTTTTATTACAAATTAGGAATCAACATTATTTTTGGCGGTAAAACAGATAACAAGGCGGTAAAACTTTTTCTTCCATCGGAATTAATGCATAGTTTGGATAAAGCGAGAATAAATGGAAAACCAATTGTATCTAAAACGGAAACCCTTATTCAGGGAAACGAACTAGAATCGGGATTTCACTTTGTAGACAGCATTTATTTTATAGCCTTACTCCTACTGATTTTGGTTGTAACCAATAAGAAAAAAGTATTTTTAACGTATCTATTTATTGCGGGATTATTAGGATTATTCTTATCTTTAGTTGGATTGTATTCGCTACACAAAGAATTATTATGGAACTATAATGCCTTATTGTTTAACCCATTGTTTTTACTGTTGCCATTTTTAAAAGGGAAATGGTTCAAGAAAGCTAGCCAAACTTGTTTTGTATTTTTGGGAATTTATATAGTTGTGATATTCTCAAAACCAGATGTTTGGTTGATGATACCCTTTATCTTAGCAACGGCTTATATGCTTTGGAAATTACAAAAATTAGAAAGAAAATAATTTACTGCCCTCTATAAAATAGCACGGTACTAAAGGTTTTGATGATAATATCAATATCTAAAAAGATGCTTCGGTGCTTGATATAATACAAGTCGTATTGCAATTTCACCAAGCTATCTTCAATAGAATCGCCATAAGAATAATTAACTTGTGCCCAACCAGTAAGACCAGGTTTCATAACATGACGGGTTTCGTAAAAAGGCATAACCTCTGCAATTTCAGATACAATTACAGGACGTTCAGGTCTTGGCCCAATTATTCCCATGTCGCCTTTTAGGATATTTAAAAATTGAGGGAATTCATCCAATCTTGTTTTACGCAAGAATTTTCCAAAAGGGGTAATTCTCGAATCGTTAACGGTTGTGAATACTGCGCCATTAGTTTCTGCATTATGTACCATAGTCCGGTATTTATATATTTTAAAAATACTCCCATTTTTACCTATTCTTTCTTGACTATAAAAAAGAGAACCACGATTACCAATTAAATTTCCGATAGAAATAAAAGGAATAAATAGTAATCCAACAATAAATCCAATAAAAGAAAAAAGTATTTCAAAAATTCGAACTAGAGAAAGATAAAATTGATTTTGATTACTTCTACTAAAAGGAAAATACCTATAAAAATCTCTAGACATATAATGTACTGGAATTCTTTGGGTAATTTCTTCATAAACCTGTGTGTATTCTTTAATTATAAATCCGTTTTCAAGTAAATTGATTAATTGATTGTATAAATTTATTGTAATACCATCTGTTTTTTGGGAAGCAATTACTATTTCAGAAACAAAATTATTTCGAGCATAATTTTCTAAATTATTAATTGATATCGAAATAATTGCACTTTTTATTGAAGCCTTTTCTTCAATTCCATCCGAATTCACATAACCAATAATTTTATAATGTGGATCTGCATTTAATAATCCTAAAACAAGTTCGTCCAGTTGGTCCTTATCACAAACCAATACGGCATTTTTAACAAATCTATGGGATGCTAAAAATTTCACATAAAAAATTCTCCATCCTAATAAAGAAAAGAAAATAGCTGCAAAAAAAATGACTATTTGTAATCTATTAGAAGGCAATACTGGTGTGTAAATTGGTGTTAATAAATATATTATTACAGTAGTGAATGTAGTAATAATAATACTCCTAACCACTTGAAATTGACTACTAGCTACTTGCAAGTTATACATTTCAAAAACAGAACCAAAGACATTAATATACAAAGCTAATACTAAGACCCAATGATAATTACTAGAAGAAAAAGTGAAATATTTAAAATCAAAAAAAGTACTTACAAAGAAAAGTGAGACAAATACAAAAAAGATATCAAAAATCTTTAGAAGGATTTTTCGTTCGGAAACTTCAAAGTGTATTTTTTTATTCTTATACATTAACCTAATGGTTTTAAAAACGCAAGTTAGTAAAATATTGACACAATAAAATTACATTAACACATCCAACCAATGTGATTTAACTATTTCCCAATCAAATAGTTGCACTTTTTTTCTAGCATTAATTACTAGGGAATATGTAAAATTTTGATTTAAAAACAACTTTTTAATTGCTAAACTCATTGCTAGAAAATCTTTCTCATTTACTAATAGACCGTCTTCCTGATCTTTTATTAGAAAAGGAATACCCCCAACATTAGTAGAAATTATTGGTAAACCAAGTGCCATTGCTTCTATGACAGAAACAGGCATATTATCAAAATTAGAGGTATTAATAAAAAAGTTGTGATTTTTAGATATTGCAATCCAATCTGATTTAGAAAGTTTACCCGTAAAAGTTACTTCCACATTAAGTTCTTTGGCAAATAATTCGCATTCGTTTCTATAATTATTAGCATCCGGACCAACCATTGTAAGTGTAGCATTGGGGAATTCTTTTTGCAATTCTGCCAACACTTGAATCGCCATTTTAGGATTGTAAATAGGCGAAAAAGAGCGAACCCAAAGTAATTTTGGAACTTTCATTTCCCTAGGTGAAAAATCATATTTATCTATTTCTATGGCATTCGGAATAGAAATCAAATTATCATTAAAATCTTTAGAAAACGCTGACCTTAAATAGTTAGATGGAGTAATGTTTTTATAGGAATGTTTAAAAATTAACTCACTTAAATATGGATTCTTCTTTAATCTATTAGGAAGATTTCCACCATGAAGAATTGGGATGTATTTTAATTTTAAAAGACGACAGGTTTGACTTACAAAAAAAGCATACCAAAAACTTGAAGTGCTATATGTATCAATTAGTATATAGTCAACTTTTTTTACATAGAAACAAGTTGATAAAATCATACACGACAATCTAATAAATTTATTTTTTTTATCCGAAGTATATTTTACTGAAAAACCTTCTCCTTCGAGAGATTTCCCCAAAGTTTCAATTGTGGTAGAATTGAAACCGTGTTTAGAGAGTTTGTTACCTATATAAAGTATACTTGTTGACTTCATTATAACCATTAATCTAAATACTTCTCAATAATGTATCGAGGTCTATCTTTAGTTTCATTATAGATTTTCCCAATATATTCTCCAAGAACACCAACTGAGATTAAAATTAACGACCCTAAAAACCAAACAGACAAAATTAAAGAAGACCATCCAGCTATTGCATTTCCGGTAAAATAAGATAATAATATATAAACAAACATTCCTATTGATATAAAAAAAATAATAATCCCTAACAAAAATATTAACCTTAATGGTTTTACACTCATCGAGGTTATCCCATTTAGGGCAAAATTCATCATTTTAATAAGAGGATACTTTGATACGCCAGCAAATCGGGATTGTCTGTCATAAAACACTGTTGTAGATGAAAAGCCTAATAAAGGAATCATACCTCTTAAAAATAAATTTCTTTCATTAAAATTAGATAATTCATCAAGTGATTTTTTGCTCATTAATCTGTAATCAGCATGATTATATATTGTTTCAGCACCTAAAAAGCACATTAATTTATAGAACAATATTGCCGTATGTTTTTTAAAAAAACTATCAAAATTTCTAGAATTTCTAGCTCCATAAACTATTTCATTGCCTTTGTAGAACTCCTCAATCATTTTAAAAATAACATTAACATCATCTTGAAGATCAGCATCTATTGACACAACAATATCATTATCTATTTTAGCTGTAAGAAGTCCTGCTAATAAAGCATTTTGATGTCCTACATTTTTTGACAGCTTTAATCCCTTTATATTATCAAAATCATTTCTTAATTTAATTATTAAATTCCAAGTATTATCGTTGCTTCCATCATCAATATATAAAATTGAACTTTCAGCAGTTACTTTATTTTCATTTATCAATTTATTTAATACAATTTGCAATTGATTATTAGTTTCAATAATAACCATCTCTTCATTGTAACAAGGAACAACTATAATAAGTTTCATAAAAAGAAGATTTTAACATTTTGAATTCAATAAAATTACCAATATAAAAATTAATCATTATCTAATTATATCAACAATTCTAAATTCTAAAATTTATTTGATTATTATTTATTATTTTTCATAAGAACTTTCTTATGAAAATAGGCTTCTAATTCATTATTTACTAACGTATTATAATGATCCGGCCAACGAATTGGTAAAGTTCTAGGTTTCGCAATAAGTGGAAATACACTTACAGTATCCATTCCTTTAGAATTCAACTGTTTATAAACTTTACTAATTTCTAAATTATACTTAAAGGACTTTAATGAAACAATATCCACATAAGCATTCATAACATTATGTTGATTACTATAACCAAGAATAAATAGTAGAACTAAATAAGATGGAATAGTAAAATTCAGAAAACAATATTGTGCTATTTTTTCACTAATATAGCTATGAAAATAGATGCAAATTCCAAAATAAAAAAGAATAAAAACTATAAAAACTGGTGCAACAGTTCTAGGTGGATTCCAACCAGTAGAAGCTAAACTCGGAAAAAAACCTGCAATTATTACACAAAAAAACAGTAAAACAATTTTAAAAAACAGTTTGCTATAATTAGTAGTACTAGAATTATATTTTTTGCTAATTTTTCCTAAAGGTTTCCATATAAAAAAGGTTAAGACAATAGTGCTAGGCAACCAAAAAACTAAATAAAATAGTCCTCTAATTATTGATTCTAAACCATTTTTTATCAAATCTTGAAACAATCCACCTGTATGCGCAGCTCTAATAAAATTACCTGGAGAAAGTATTGAAATATAAGCAAAAATAAGAGAAACCACTAATAATGTTATAGCTATAATAATTTTAGTTGGAGAATAAAAAAGACAATAAAAAGTATATAAAAATATAAATCCGAAAGTATATAACATTGATACTTCATTTGTTCCAGATATCAACAATATTAATACAGATGAAAGAAATAATAAAAAAATATTTTTCCATAAATTATTATTAAAATGCAATTGATACCAAATTGAGATTAATAAAATAAAAAAAACATTACCTGATTGAAAAGTGTATGCACCAGAAATCCAAAATAAGACTTCACCAATTTCAGGCATTAAATTAAAAACAAGAAAAAGTAAAATCGTAAGGAAAATAATTCGTTCGTTTAAGCTTAAGACATTTACTCCAATTGTTTTTATTAGAAAGTAAAATGAGAAACAAATTGATAAAATAAGTATTAATGGGGGTAGCCAAAAATAATTTTGACTATTGAAAGATAAAGGATTAAAAATAGTTAATAACAATTCCTGTGTATATCTCCCACCCCAGTTATTATACCAATATTTTACAGCGTTTAAAACACTTTCATTTCTTCCAACATTACCAAAATTAAAATCGTCTCCTACTGGCAAATTAAAAAAAGAATTTATTATGAATGGTAATAATGTAAAAATCAAAATGATTTTCCAAATTTTATTATCATTTAATTTATTTAAAAATTCTTCCATAATACAATTACTTTCTAAAATGTTCTTTGTGTAAAATTGAAAAAAACAAACTTGTTATTAAAAAAAACAAACCTAATAAACCAAATAATGCTCTGTAAATATATAACTGCTCACCAAAATAAGCAGTTACTAACATTGCAATTACCAATCCTTTAAGCCCAGTTGAAAATCCTTTCTTTTCCTCAAAGGTTACAAAAAGATATTGAATAAGCCAACCAAAATACAAAATAAAACCAACTATACCAAGTTCTTTAATTACTTGAATATACATATTATGCGCTGATGAACCATAAACCGATATCAGTTTATTATTAAACCCCATTCCAAAAGGAATTACAATAGGATTTTCAATAAGAAACAAAGCATTTTGTTCGGACAACTCTTTTCTTCCTGCGCCTAAATCTTCATACAACTCGCCTACTTTTGCTTTACTCAAGGCATCCTTGTTTTTCACTTTATTAATTACTCTCCCGTTAATCACTTTTTCTACTTTATTGTATAAATCACCATTAATTAATATTACACAAAAAGAAATTGAGAAAAACACAACAGACAAATAAATAAATTTTCCAAAATTATTAAATGCAAAATAGGAAAGAAATATTAAAAGACCAACATAGGAAGTTCTTGACCCTGAAATTATAAGTGCATAAAAACTTAATAATAAAGTTAGTAAGACTAAAATAGAATTAACTTTCATTTTTTTTTCAATAAATACAGATAATGAAAAAATAAACATAAATAAAGAGGTCATTCCTAGCACGATTTTATTTGGTCCTAATGTACCAGAAAGAAATTCTTGATAACTTTGCTTATATGAATCATTCCATAAAAAAGGAATCATCCCGAAATTTTGTATAATAACAATCAAACTCGTCAAAATTGAAAAAACACAAATAATTTTGATATAAGTCTCTAATTTGTTTTTTTGTAAACAAATCAAATAAATAAAAACACTTGAAATAAAGAAAATATATAAATGATATAAATACAGGAGTGTTTGAATAAATGAAAGAATCTTAGAAAAATAAATACTAAAAAATAAAGTCAACAACAATGTTATTGACACCCATTTAAAAAAATACCAAAACCACCTGTTTGGCATTATATTATGTATAATGTAAGAAATAATGGGTTTATTTACTATATGAAAATATAAAAAAAAGATACCACAAACATCATAAACCCTTAATTCATAACTACTCTCGAAACCATAACTTAATAATGGTAAATTATAAAAATAAGAGAACATCATAACAACTGAAACATAAAACAGCAATGCATTACTTGATAAAGTATATATCAAACTTTGAATATGTAAAGTGTATTCTTCTTTTTTCATTTTATATTTAACCAACTTAAATAGTTTTCAATTACAACATCTTCAGAATAACCATCCTTTATTGTCATAGCAAGTTCTTCTCCAAATTTAACTCTTAATTTTTCATCCTTTAGAATTGTTGCTAAATTAGTTGAAAATGCTATAACATCCTGAGATTCTGAAATAAATCCGGATACTTCATGTTTAACTAAAAACGGAATCTGACCAACATTAGTAGCGACAATTGGTTTTTTGTAAAATCCATATTCCAATAATGAAACAGGCAAACCCTCTGAATTGGATGTAATTACTCCAATATCAGATTGCATAATAATATTCTCCACATCTGATTTGGAACCATATAAAAAAATAACTTTCTCTAATTGGTACTCTATTATTTTGGCTTTAATAGTTCTAGAATAATCATCCTTTAAATCACTTCCAACCAAATGGAAAGTCCAATCTGGAAAATTTTTACTCATGCTTTTAACTACTTCCACAAACATTAAATGGTTTTTTTGAGGCCGTAAATTTGCCAAATACAAAACGCGTTTACCCTCAATTCCATGCAACACTGTTTCTCGAATATAATCCTTATTTTCAGAAATATAATTTTGCAAATAAATGACATTTTTACAAAATATATTCTTTTTAGACCATGCTGCTAAGTCTAAATTCACGGCAATTACCCCTTGAAATAGAACAGAGAAAATTCGAATAAAAAAAGCACCTTTACGCTTTGGTGGAATAAAATTCCCATAATGATCGTGCCAAATAACCGCAATACTAGGAAGCAGAAATTTAACTATGCAAGCCAGAAAAAAAGAACTCGAGTGCGCTTGAATAATTTGCACTTTATTTTTTTTACAATAATTTCTTAATTTCAAAATGGCATTAAAATCTACACTTTTCTTTTTGTTTAAAAACAAATAAGAAACTCCAGTATCCATTTTATTTTTTAATTCCCCTTCTTTTCTTGTTGCAACTAAGCCCGAAAATTCAATAATCTTAGCCAAAGAATTAGCATAATTAACTGCCATTTTTTCGGCACCACCAATATCTAATGAATCTATTAATTGTACTATTCGCATGGTGACACAATTTTAGTTATCGCTTTTTCGAATTTTTCAAGAGTGAAGGTTCTCGACCATTGTATTGCAGCTTTTCTCCTTTTTTCATATTCTAAAGGATTTACTAATAGTTTCTGAATCAACGAAATGTTTTGCTCCAAATTTTCATCCAAAACAATTCCTCTTTTTCCAAAATCTAACATAGACGGAACACAAGAAACCGAACTAGCTATAGGTAAACATCCCCAAAACATAGCTTCAGCAACCACTTTTGGCCAACCTTCACTTTTGGATGGTAATAGTAAAAAATGACTCTTTTTATAGATTTCTTTCATTGTTTCGCGATCCTGATTTCCTTTTAAAAAAACCGAAGATTGTAAGGAATTTTTAGCAATATAGGTTTCTAACGCTTTTCGCTCCTCTCCATCTCCGTAAAAGGATAATTCAATATTTGGATAGTCTTGCAGTATCTTTTCAAATAGTTGTAAAGCCACTAAAGGCTGTTTTCCCTTCACTAAAGTACCAACAAAAATAAATTTTATTTTGCCTTCTAAACTTTTTGTTGGCAATGCTTTAGCCTCTGTTTCAGAATAAGTAGCTGTAAAAAAAGACTTTATATTTTTGGATTGATTTATCCAATCTCCATAAACTAGCACTTGCATATTATGGGTAAAAAAGGTATTTGCTAATAGAAATTTTTGAAACTTATAACTCCAAGGTTGCTTTGCTTTTGGATCCCAGTTCCCAGCATATTTTGCGCTTTTGGCTTTAAAAGGAAAAAACATCTGAACCAAACTGCCTAACAAACCCATATTTCCTGGGCATCGCAAGTGGATGTGTTGTGCAGAAATCATAACTCGGAACAACCTCCATAAAATAATTGGAAGCACCACAATTGCTTTTATACTTTCTTTATAATTGATAAAAGAAAACTCGGGTACCGAAATAAAATTAATAGAACTAGAACTGTATTTTTCTTGTAACGACGTAACTTCCCCCATTTTTAAAGGTGCAATAATGGTAACCGAATCCATAGGACGCAACCAAATATTCATCTCATTTACATAAGGGGAATATGCAAAAAAGTCGGTGCCTTTTTGGGTATGTACGACATGGGTTACTATTAAAAATTTCACAACAATTATTGAATTAATTTGGTATAAAAATCTATATTTTTTTGAACAATAAGTGCAGCAGAATATTTTTCTAGCACACTTTGTCGGGCATTTTTACAAATTACGGCAACTTTTTCTTCATTTGAAAATACCCAAATAATTTGATTTGCAATATCCTCTGGAATAAAAGGATTGCATAATAAACCATTTTCTAAATTAGTTATAGTTTCGGGACCTGGACCTTGGTTGGTGAAAATAACTAATTTCTCCATTGCCATAGCTTCGGGAGCCACTAAACCTTGTGTTTCCATGTGGGATGGAAAAACGCAAACCTGTGCTTGTGCATAGATTTCTGGAATGTATTCATAATTCACCCTACCATGAAAATGGATATCTATAGCACTGCTTCCAAGTTTTGAAATTTCCGTTTCTTGAAGCATTTCTATATAAGATTTTCCGTTTGGAAAGAGCCAATCGCGTCCATAAATTTCAAGGGTAGCGTCAGGAAATTTTTCTTTAACTATTGGAAACGATTGTATCAATTGACGAACACCTTTTTTTTCGCAAACCGTTCCAATAAAAACAATACTAAATTGATTTATTTTCCTTGTAATTGGTTTAAAAAAATCGACATCAATAAGGTTATTGATTGAAACTACTGGTTTACGATTATAACTTAAATAGTTTTCGGTATGCATTTTCACATAATGCGAAACAGCAATAAATGCATCGGCTTTTTTAAAAGATAATTTCTCTTGAAAACCTTTCCAAAAATCAATTTTTCGGTGTTCCGATTCGGAAAAAAAATGATGCCCACCGTGTAATCGAATAACATACTTTATACCTGGTAATTTAGTTAAAAAGGCCAATTCCAATTCGGCTGATTCAATAATATTTATTGGATTTTCTTTATGAATTTCAGCAATTTTTTTATTCATTGCTTTCATTCCATGATACCATTCCATTCGTTTTATGTTTTTATATCCTAATCGATAAATCCTTACTCCTTGATCTTCTTCATAGTCTTCTTGATAATCATAACTCAAGCCTACCACAGTAACGATAACACCTTGTGCCACTAGTTTTGGAGCAAATGTTTTTATAAAACTACCTATTCCGCCATGAGCAAAACCAGATTTTGGGTATTCGTGTGTGATTAAACAGAGGTGCATAAAGTGCTTATTTCTTGAACTAAATTTTTACTATTATTTTGTAGCGGATACTTAACTATTTTTTGCATCCATTGTAATCGATCAGGACCAATGGCTTCTGAATTATCCAATGCTTGCTGTATTTTATCTTTAAAATCCAATCGATTGTTTATCCACCCCACGGGGCTCATTCCCTTCATACTTCTAAAATGTTGGAAGCCATAAACATCCTTTACTTTAAAAGTTGAAGGATTTACTGGATCGTAATTTAAATACAAACAAGGTTTGTTATAAACCGCAAAATCATGGGCCATGGTACTTCCTAAATTCACCACCACATCACTATGCAAAACGGTATTTACTAACAAACTGATATCTGAAAAAATGGGATAAATTTCAGTAAATGTATTTTCTAAAGCAGATGCAATTCGCCAATCGGGATCTATTGAAATAACCAATTTCGGATATTTATTTAAAACATCATCAAATCGATTCGATAAATCTACCGGACATTTTCTAAAGAGAATTTGCGGACGGTTAGGCTCCTCAATGGTCATTAGTGACTCGCACAAATCTTCCAAATAAAGGGCTTCATAAGGAGAAGAAGCATCGTTAGCCGAAAAACAAACTGTTTTTTTATTCGGATCTAAATTATAAGTTGCGAAAAATTGTTCTTTAGATAATTTGAATTCTTCTTTAAAATAAAACTCAAATTGCGGAGTTCCCACCACTTTTATAGCAGCAGAATTAATTTCCGGATATAGGGTTTCCAATTCGGATTGCATCAAATCGGACCAAACAAAATAGGAATCGTATTTGGATAGCAATCGTGCCTTTGGAATATTATCCCAAGAGAAAATAACAGTTCCGTTTTTAATCCCTTTCTTTTTCGCTATTGCAATTATTGGAGCCGTATTTACTGCACGTTGGTGCAAATTCAAAATATAATCGGGGTTTAACTTAGAAAGTTGTACTTCAATTATTTTAGTAGTGGAATGGTTCATAATAATTGATTCGTACCACTTTTCTAATTTTAAAATCCATGAATACTTTTGAGAAATACAAAAACCTACTATTTCGGAAATTCGCAATAAAACTGTGCGCTTAAATCCTTTAGATTTTCCATTCCAAAAAAGCATAATGGTTTTGTTTTCCAAACTTTTGACATTTTGTAACAATCGAGCATAAGCAACACTTTCTCTTAAAATCCGACTAATAAAACGCTCTTTAAAATCAGGAATTCTAAAGTAATCGGATATTATATCGCCTTGTATTTTTTTAATTTCTTGTATTGCTGGGGTTGGGATTTGGTGGTACAGAACTACTTCAAAATTGGCTTGATGTAATTCCTGTATAAAATCGGAATAAATATAGTTTCGAACGGCAACACCATCAGGAACTAGCAATACTATTTTCATATCTTAAAATCTACAAGAAACAGATTTATTTTTGAGCAATAAAAATCAAATTATTATACCCTTTTTTTCGGTTGTATTTTATGTTTTTCAATTGGTTGTATTCTTCCAAAGAGTAAATTTCAATATTTCTAAAAGATGCTAATTGCAAATCATTTAACAGGTCTTTTTTGGTGTAATAATAGCCTTTTAATTTAAATCCGTGGAAGTTAATATCTCTAATTCCGGCATTTTCACCATAATAAAATGAAAATAAATTTCTAAATTTAAAAAAAGAAGTTTTT
>CANGCT010000020.1 GCA_947452415.1 Flavobacteriaceae bacterium | reverse complement strand
CAACATGAAAAAAGTGAATAGTTTTTTATTGTCAATTTACCCCCAAAATTAGGTGGTCAATTTAAACTGGAAAGTGGTGGTCAGTTTGCTCCGGAAATGGTGGTCAATTTAGACTGGAAAGTGGTGGTCAATTTGACCGGATTTTCCACTAGAGGGCTATAACCACACAATAACAAACTCCCATCTTCATTTTGCACCACATTTGTCAGCACGTCTTGGTCACTATTGCTAAAGGTTTTTTCCCACAGCAACGTGCCATCAGTATCTAATTTCATAACTAAATAATCCGACCCTTCGGTTGTTGTTCCATTTGGCAAACTAAGGCTATTACTATTTCCAGCTACTAGTAGTTGGTGCTCTTTGGTTTCCAATACCGTATATAGATTTTCATCGCCAGCACCTCCATAAGTGGTTTCCCAAAGAATTTCTCCTTTACTATTAAGTTTCATATACCAAAAATCGGTTTGTCCGTTACAGTCTTTACTTTTAAAGGTATTACTATCCGAATTAGAAACACCGCCTACAAAAAAGCCTCCATCAAATGTGGTTACAACACTTCGAAGTTGATCTAAATAAGTACCACCAATAGTTTTTTGCCATTCCAATTCGCCTTTATAATTCAATTTTACAAGCCAATAGTCTAAACTACCATTACTATCTGCATTCTTATAAATGGTATTTTTATTAGTTTCAGATGTTTTATAATTACAAACATCCGACTCCGAACTAGCACCTATTAAAAATCCATTATCTTTTGTGATGATTATAGTGGCAAGTTGCTCTTCTGATAATCCACCCAATGTTTTTTGCCACATTTCAGTACCACGAGCATCCAATTTCAATATCCAAATATCATTTTGCCCTATTCGATTGTCTTTTTTTTGTCCGCCAATAGAGGAGTTTGAAATACCTGCAAGTAGAAACCCACCATCTTTGGTTGCTTTAATGCTATACAGCATATCATTATCGCTTCCACCATAACTTTTTTGCCATTCTATATCTCCGTTTTCTTTTACTTTCCAAATGCAATAGTCATAATTCCCCTTACTTAAAGGGTTATCTCTATTAGGCGTTAAAGAACTTCCTCCCAAGATAAATCCATAATCCGCAGTAGGAATGGCATCCGTAAGATAATCGGCTTGTTTACCGCCATAACTTTTCTCCCAAAGAATATCTTGAGAACTAACTAAATTAACTGTAAGTACAGTTAACAATAAAACCAACCAAGGATGTTTCATATTTAGAATGTTTCATATTTAACAATAAATTGGTAACTTTCTAAAATAAATTAGATCAATAATTTAAAGATGTCTAAATGTCAATTCTAATTATTTAGACATAATTTTAAATAGCTTATGACTAAAAAAACGGGAATTGATTTAAAAAACGCTTCAAATAACTGTAGGTTAAGCCAATTATTTCTATGCTGCTTAATTTTTCTAAAATTATATTTTAGTTGTATTTTAAAATCTTTTAGGTAGGTATAAAAATTCTAAAATCGAATTGTAATTTTAAAATTGATTTTTCGGGGTTTATTATCAATCTTAAAGAATACATAGTAAAACAATATATTTATCTCCCCAAAAATATCTATTAATTGTAAAAAAAAAGAAAAATAATCAATACGATTATAGGGTTTCAGATATAAGATTTATTACCAAAACGATTTATTTTTTTACATTATTCTTCGTTTACAATATTTATTGATGCAAAACAATTTTTTTACATAAAGACTTAAAAACAAAGTATGAAATAGAAATATTTTGCTACTCTGCGACTTTGCGAGAACATTTTATACCATAATTATTGAAATATTTTTTATTAGTTTTCTGATATTAAAAAGGCTCAAAAAAGTAGTGATAATTTTAAAAATGTAAAGCAATAATTATACAAAAAAATCCATTCTTTCTCCCTCTACTGTCTTTTCGAAGTAGTAAGCAATATAAGGGTAGAGGTGCGATTAAACCTAAAATAAAACTCCCTGTCAATATAGACTAGTAGCAATTGTTTAAGTCAAATAAAAATAATCTAAAAAACCAAACTAACTCGTTGAGTGCAAATAATAAAAAGTTCAAATAAGTATAAATTAATATAATTAACCACATAGAATCAAAGAAAAAAATATTGAATAATCCCAATTTATGGTATTCTTCACAAGTTCCACCTTCGGTCTCGAGTCGCATAGCTATGATTATCTTTAAATAAGTGAAACGCCTCTTGTTTTTTTGAAAAACTATGAATCTTTGTGGTAAAAAAGTAAAATAAATTGAATTACATCCAGCGGGTTATAATTATTTAAATCCAACTACCGAGGAGGTAAAAAAGAGGATTTAAAAAAGCGAAAAAGACTTCATTTAATTAATTACATCGTTTTCGTTAAAAACAATTCTCTTTTTTTGATAAAACAATTTATAAAAAGCATTCAAAAAATACTTTTATCATTTTTAATTTTTACTTTTGCTATCCAAATTTGATTTAAAGAAAATTTTTTATATGAGAACGATACAGTTTAGAGAAGCAATTTGTGAGGCAATGAGTGAAGAAATGCGTCGCGATGAATCAGTATATTTAATGGGTGAGGAAGTTGCCGAATACAATGGCGCTTACAAAGCATCTAAAGGTATGTTGGACGAATTCGGGCCAAAACGTGTTATTGATACTCCAATTGCAGAATTAGGTTTCGCCGGAATTGCAGTAGGTTCAGCAATGAATGGTTGTCGTCCTATTGTAGAATATATGACGTTCAATTTCTCGTTAGTAGGTATTGATCAAATAATTAACAATGCTGCTAAAATGCGCCAAATGTCGGCCGGACAATTTCCAATGCCAATGGTTTTTCGAGGACCAACTGCTTCTGCAGGACAATTAGGAGCTACCCACTCGCAAGCATTTGAAAATTGGTTTGCTAACACTCCAGGTCTAAAAGTTGTTGTTCCATCAACAGTTTATGATGCCAAAGGTTTGTTGAAAGCAGCTATTCGTGACAACGATCCAGTTATTTTCATGGAAAGTGAGCAAATGTATGGGGATAAAGGAGAAGTTCCAGAAGGTGAATATGTAATTCCATTAGGTGTTGCCGATATTAAAAGAGCAGGAACGGATGTAACTATTGTTTCTTTTGGTAAAATTATTAAAGAGGCTCATATCGCTGCCAATGAATTGACCAAAGAAGGAATTTCTTGTGAAATTATCGATTTAAGAACCGTACGTCCGTTAGATTATGATACAATCATCAATTCGGTAAAAAAAACAAACCGTTTGGTAGTTCTTGAAGAAGCTTGGCCTTTTGCAAGTGTAGCATCCGAAATTACTTATATGGTTCAAGATAAGGCATTTGATTTTCTAGATGCTCCAGTGCAAAGAATCACCACTGCCGATACACCTGCGCCTTATTCTCCAACTTTATTGAAAGAATGGTTGCCAAATGCATCCGATGTTGTTAAAGCTGTCAAAAAAGTTATGTACAAATAATAATTATCTATTATATTTGAAGCTTCATCGGAGAAATCCAGATGAAGCTTTTTTTTTTAAAATTTAATTTTGATTACGCATGTTGAAAAAATTAGTATTTCCCATTTTATTTATTTTCTGTTTTACAACTATCATTTCTGCACAAACCAAAGTAGGTGGGGTTGTTGTTGATAAAAAAAACCAACCCATTTCGTATGCCAATATAGTTTTTAAAGGATCCAATGAAGGAACGGTAAGTGATGAAAACGGAAAATTTTATTTGGAATCTTCTAAAACCTATACTGCAATTGCTATTGCATTTGTTGGCTACACTACTAAGGACGTTTCTCTTGCAAAAGCAGTAACGTACAATATGAAAGTAGTTTTAGATGGTGAAATCACGTTGCAGGAAGTGGTAATCTTTAAAGGAAAGACATCTAAAAAAAACAACCCAGCACTAGCAATACTTAGAAAAATTTGGGAGCGTAAAAGAAAAAATGGCTTGCGAATTTTTAACCAATACCAATATGAAAAATACGAAAAAATAGAATTTGATTTAAATACCATCGATAGTGCTTTCATGAAAAGCAAAGTGTTTAAAGGAATGGAATTTGTTTTTAATAAAATGGATACATCTAAGGTTACCGGAAAAACCTATTTACCTATTTTCATAAACGAATCATTGTATGATGTGTATGGTGATAATAAAATAAATAAAGAAAAAGAAATTCTTAAAGCCAATAAAAATTCAGGATTGAGTAATGGGGAAGGCGTCAATACGTTCATGAAAGATTTGTATAATGACTACAATATTTACAACAATCACTTAACCTTTTTTGATAAAAGTTTTACTAGTCCCCTTTCAACAACCGGAATTGATGTCTATAATTATGTGCTTCGCGATAGTGCTTTTGTAGATAATAAATGGTGTTACAATATTGATTTTTATCCAAGAAGAAAAAACGAATTGACCTTTAAAGGCGACTTTTGGGTTAATGATTCCACTTTTGCTATCAAAACAATTAACATGGCAGTTTCTAAAAGTGCCAATATTAACTGGGTGAAAGATATTTATATTGAACAAGAATTTGATTTACAAAACGACTCGGTTTTTCTGTTAACTCGAGATTACATGATGTCCGATTTTGCTTTGAACAAAAAAGAAGAATCCAAAGGCGTTTATGGAAAACGAACCACTTTGTTTAGAAATCATAAATTTAATGAAACCAAGCCTGAGAAATTTTATAAAGAAGAAGTGAATTTTGTAGACAACGCCGTATTTACAAAAGACAATGACTATTGGGAAAAACATCGTTTTGAAAAACTAAACAAAGATGAGGTTGGAGTATATAAAATGCTGGACACACTTAAAACTATTAAGAAGTTCAAGCAAATGTATAATTTCGTTACCATATTGGGTAGCGGATATATTAATTATCATAATTTTGATTACGGCCCTATTTTTTCCACTTTTGGATACAATGTTGTAGAAGGTTGGCGTTTGAGGGTAGGGGGTAGAACCTACTTTGGACACAACGATAAATGGCGTTTACAAGGATATACTGCTTACGGATTTCAAGATAATAAATTCAAATATGGTTTGTCTGGAAAATGGATGATTGATACCAAAAACCGAATTATTATTTCGGTAGGAAACCGAAGAGATATTGAACAAATAGGGGCAAGTTTAACCACAACTAGTGATGTTCTAGGTAGAAGTTATGCTTCGTCTAGTGTGTTTAGTTCAGGTAATAACGGGAAATTAACCAACATCAATTTATCTACTGCTTCCATTGAAATTGAACCTGTGAAAAATTTAACTTTCGAAACAGGATTTTCTTATAGAACTTTAGAATCGGCATCGTCTACATTTAGCTTAGATTATTATGCAGACGATACGTACACCACTACCAAAAGTTTGGTAAAACAATCAGAAGTAAATCTTCAAGTAGAATATACCCCAAATAAAAAGACTTCAGGCTATGGAGTAGAACGATCCATTGTAGATAACCCATATAGTAGGATTTTCGTCAATTATAGCCAAGGATTTAAAGGGTTGATGCATAGTGATTTTGATTATAGCAGGCTACAATTATATTACAAGCAACCAATATTAATTGGGCCGCTAGGAAGAACTAATCTTACCATGGAATTAGGTAAGACTTTTGGGCAAGTCCCGTTAGGGTTAATGAGTGTAATTCCGGGTAATCAAACTTATTTTGTTATCGGAAATACCTTTAGCAACTTAAATTTCTACGAATTTGTATCCGATAGATATGCCACTTTGCAGTGGGAGCACAATTTTCAAGGCCGATTGTTCTCAAGAATCCCAATTATGAAAAAACTAAATTGGAGAGAAATTATTGGTGCAAGAACCGTTTATGGCGATATTTCTAACGAAAATAAATTGCTAAATGCTTCTGGATTAATCTACAAAGCACCAACAACTCCCTATTGGGAATACAGCGTTGGTATTGGAAATATCTTTAAAGTTTTTAGAATCGATGCCAGTTTTAGAGGGAATTACAGAGACGTTCCAGGAACCAATAATTTTACCATTAAAGGAGAATTTGGGTTTTACTTCTAGTCATTGCAAACTTTCGAAGCAATCAGAAGCTATTCCAGCTATTCATTACAAGTCCTCACTTTGAAAAGTGTTTTTCTATAGCCTAAAAAGAGCTTCCTTTGGTCGCTTTTTTATGCCAAGAAAAACTACTTTTCAAAGTTCCGGGCTTTTCATTCCTATCTGGGCTAAATAAAAACTATGCAAGAAGCAATCAACTATTTAAGTTCTAAAGACCAAACACTAAAATACATTTTAGAGAATTTCAGACATCCAATAATCCAAAAGCGCGAAGAAGGTTTTGCTTCTATGTGTCATATTATTCTTGAACAGCAAGTTTCTATTGCTTCTGCAAAAGCGTGCTTTCTAAAAATAGAAAATTATTTTAAATCTATTACTCCCGAAATACTACTTAAAGCAACGGATGAGGAATTGCGGAATTGCGGAGTTTCCCGTCAAAAAAGTAGTTATCTAAAAGATTTAGCTTCCAAAGTAATTTCCAATGAAATAGATTTTGCAACTTTTACTTCCAAATCCGAAGCCCAAATCCGAAAAGAACTCATAACAATTAAAGGAGTTGGCAACTGGAGTATTGAAGTTTATTTAATGTTTTGTTTGCAAGCCCCCGATATCATTCCCCTTGGCGACATTGCAATTGTAAACACTATGAAAGAATTATATCAAATAAACGATAAATCAGAGCTTCAAAACTTCACTAATTCTTGGAGTCCACACCGAACTTTTGCCTCATTTTTACTTTGGCATTATTATCTATTAAAAAAAAGAGCAATAAAAAAACAAGATTGATTTTTTTTAGTGCGAATTATTAGGAATTCCTAAGCGGTTTTTTCCTGCAAAATACTTAAGTATAGTTTATTTTTGCAGGTACAAACAAACATATAATAAAATGATCGCAGCAAAACTTAAATCTTTCGATGTATTAATCGAAATACCAAGAGGAAGTAGAAATAAATACGAATACGATTTCGAAATAAAACGCATGCGTTTCGATAGAATGTTATTCTCCTCCATGATGTATCCAGCCGATTATGGCTTTATTCCAGAAACTTTAGCTCTTGACGGCGACCCATTAGACGTATTGGTATTAGTAAATGAACCAACATTTCCCGGATGTGTAATGGAAGTAAAGCCTATTGGGGTTTTTCATATGGCAGACGATAAAGGCCCTGACGATAAAATAATCTGTGTTCCCGTTTCCGATCCCATCTGGAATTCATTAGAAAATTTATCCGATATTAATCCCCATTTATTAAAAGAAATCGAACATTTTTTTCAAGTATATAAAGATCTTGAAAATAAAATTGTAGATGTTGGAGGCTGGGGAGATTTAAAAGAAGCACAAGACATTATTAAAGAATGTGTTGAACGTTTTGAGCAAATTCCAAATAAACCAGAGGGTTTATTTAGTATAAAGTAAAATTTAACGCAAATAAATGAGAAAGCAATATTTTGAAAGGAATATTGCTTTTTTTATTTATTAATGTTTTGTTATATTTGCAGACAATTTATTTAATAATTAATAAATATTATATGGAATCATTGATGATTTATGTGCCAATAGTTATGGCAATAATTGGATTAGCTTTTATGGCAATCAAAAGATCTTGGGTATTAAAACAAGATGCCGGAGACGGCAAAATGAAAGAAATTTCAGATTATATCTACGAAGGTGCTTTGGCTTTTCTTAAAGCAGAATACCGCTTATTGGCAATATTCGTAGTTTTAGCAAGTATTGTTTTAGCAGGAATTTCTTTTGTGGTTCCTACAACACACATATTAATTGTAATAGCATTTATTTTTGGAGCTTTCTTTTCAGCTTTAGCTGGAAATATGGGAATGAAAATTGCTACCAAAACTAACGTACGTACTACGCAAGCCGCTCGTACTAGTTTGCCACAAGCATTAAAAGTTTCTTTTGGTGGTGGAACCGTAATGGGTCTTGGAGTTGCTGGTTTAGCAGTTTTAGGTCTTACAGGCTTCTTTATTTTCTTTTTCCATTTCTTTATGGGTGGCGTTTGGACTTCTACAGAAGACATGACTAAAGTGTTAGAAACTCTTGCTGGATTTTCTCTTGGAGCAGAATCTATTGCATTGTTTGCTCGTGTTGGTGGTGGTATTTATACTAAAGCTGCCGATGTAGGTGCGGATTTAGTTGGTAAAGTAGAAGCTGGAATTCCAGAAGATGATCCACGTAATCCTGCTACTATTGCAGATAACGTTGGAGATAACGTTGGAGATGTTGCAGGAATGGGTGCCGATTTATTTGGTTCTTATGTTGCTACCGTTCTTGCGGCTATGGTTCTTGGAAACTATGTGATTAAAGATATGGGCGGAATGATTCAAGATGCTTTCGGCGGAATTGGACCAATTTTATTACCAATGGCAATTGCAGGTTTCGGAATCTTGTTTTCTATTATAGGAACAATGGTTGTGAAAATTTCAGATGACAATGCTAAAGAAGCTCAAGTACAAAAAGCATTAAATATAGGTAACTGGATTTCTATTGCATTAACAGCTATTGCTTGTTTTGTTTTAGTAAAATTGATGTTACCAGAAACAATGAAAATGAGTTTCTTTGGTGAAGGATTGAAAGATATTTCTTCAATGAGAGTTTTCTATGCTACAATTGTAGGATTGGTAGTTGGAGCAACAATTTCATCAGTTACAGAATATTATACAGGTTTAGGTACAAAACCAGTTTTGGCAATTGTACAAAAATCCTCCACAGGTGCAGGAACTAACGTAATCGCTGGTTTAGCTACTGGTATGATTTCTACTTTCCCAACGGTTTTGTTATTTGCAGGTGCTATTTGGGCATCGTATGCTTTTGCTGGATTCTATGGGGTTGCTTTGGCTGCTTCTGCAATGATGGCTACAACTGCAATGCAATTAGCAATTGACGCTTTCGGACCAATTTCAGATAACGCTGGTGGAATTGCTGAAATGAGTGAATTACCTAAAGAAGTTCGTACTCGTACGGATATTTTGGATTCAGTTGGTAACACAACAGCTGCAACAGGAAAAGGTTTTGCAATCGCTTCTGCTGCATTAACTTCATTAGCATTATTTGCTGCTTATGTAACTTTTACAGGAATTGATGGTATCAATATCTTTAAAGCGCCAGTATTAGCAATGTTATTTGTTGGAGGAATGATCCCTGTAGTTTTCTCTGCATTAGCAATGAACTCTGTAGGTAAAGCGGCAATGGATATGGTATATGAAGTACGTCGTCAGTTTAAAGAAATTCCAGGAATTATGGAAGGAACTGGAAAACCAGAATACGCAAAATGTGTTGATATTTCTACTAAAGCTGCTTTACGCGAAATGATGTTGCCAGGAGTGATGACAATTGGTTTCCCAATTGCAATTGTACTATTAGGTAAATTAGTTTACGGAGATAATAATATGTTAATCGCTGAAATGTTAGGCGGATATATGGCAGGAGTTACAGTGTCAGGTGTTCTTTGGGCTGTGTTCCAAAATAATGCTGGAGGTGCTTGGGATAATGCTAAAAAATCATTTGAAGCAGGTGTTGAAATTAATGGAGAAATGACTTTCAAAGGTTCCGATGCTCACAAAGCTGCTGTAACTGGAGATACTGTAGGAGATCCATTTAAAGATACTTCAGGTCCATCTATGAACATCTTAATCAAATTAACTTGTTTGATAGGTTTAGTAATCGCTCCAATATTAGGAAACGGTACTGCTCCAGAAGGAAAAGAAATGAAATGTATTATTAAAATGTCTTCAGAATGTTCAGAAGACATGAGCAAATGTGACATGAGCAAATGTGCTACAATGACTAAAGACGAATGTGCAGCAATGTGCGACAGTCTTAAATGTTCTCCAGAGCAAAAAGAAATGTGTTTGTCACATTATGATGCCAACGGAAAATTTGTTGCTCCAAAAGAATGTGAAGAAGGAAAATCTAAATCTTGTTGTGCAGAAAAAGGAGATAAAAATGTGAATGTAACTATTACTAATAATAATGGAAAAGCTAAGGCTACTGTAATTACTACTGAAAAAGGAAAAGCAACTACACAAGTTTTTGAAGGATCTTTAAAAGATGTAAAAGCTAAAGTGGAAGCAATGGAATAGTTTTCCAAAACGTTTTATAATAAAATGCCATACGAAAGTGAGGCATTTTTTTTGTGCCGAAATTTTAATACTTACCCAGAATTGTTTCCTGCAAAAATGTGAATTCTAAATTACGCAATCGCTAATCTTTTATTATATTTGCAGGCTTAAAAGCTATTATATGCAACTTTCAGAACAAGAAATCATTAGAAGAGATAAACTAGACGCTTTACGTGCGCTAGGAATTAATCCTTATCCAGCCAATTTATTTCCAGTCGACCATACTTCAAAGCAAGTTAAGGAAAACTTTGAAGAAGGAAAGAAGGTTATTCTTGCAGGAAGATTGATGAGTGTTCGCGATCAAGGAAAGGCTTGCTTTGCCGAATTGCAAGATAGTGAAGGCAGAATGCAGTTGTATCTTAATCGGGATGTAATGTGCCCGGGAGAAGATAAAACTACCTTCAACCAAGTGTTTAAAAAACTAACCGATTTAGGAGATTTTATAGGTATTGAAGGGGAACTATTCACTACCAAAGTAGGAGCGCAATGTGTTCGTGTTGATGGATTTACTTTTTTAAGCAAAACGTTACGACCATTGCCATTACCAAAGACAGACGAAGAAGGAAACGTGCACGACGCATTTAACGATGCCGAATTGCGTTACCGAATGCGATATGTAGATTTAGTTGTGAATCCGCAAGTGAAAGAAGTTTTTATCAAAAGAACCAAACTTTTTACGGCCATGCGAAATTATTTCAATGCAGCAGGCTATATGGAGGTGGAAACTCCCGTATTACAATCTATAGCGGGTGGGGCAGCAGCTAGACCATTTATTACCCATCATAATAGTTTAGACATTCCTTTGTACATGCGAATTGCCAACGAATTGTATTTAAAACGATTAATTGTAGGTGGTTTTGATGGTGTTTTTGAATTTTCTAAAAACTTTAGAAACGAAGGAATGGATCGAACTCACAATCCGGAATTTACCGCTATGGAAATTTATGTAGCCTACAAAGACTATAATTGGATGATGGAATTTACCGAAAACTTGTTAGATTATTGCGCTATGGAAGTTAATGGAACTACCGATGCAACTTTTGGCGAACATAAAGTAAGTTTCAAAGCGCCTTATGCACGGGTAACCATGACCGATGCTATAAAAAACTTTACGGATTTTGATATTTCTGGAAAAAGTGAAGCGGAATTGTTTGAGGCAGCAAGATCTATGGGAATTGAAGTAGATGCTACAATGGGAAAAGGAAAGTTAATTGATGAAATTTTTGGAGCCAAATGCGAAGGAAATTTCATTCAGCCTACTTTCATTACCGATTATCCAAAAGAGATGTCGCCTTTATGTAAAGAACACCGCAACAATCCAGAATTAACGGAGCGTTTTGAATTGATGGTATGTGGTAAAGAAATAGCCAATGCATATTCGGAATTGAACGACCCAATAGATCAAAGAGAACGTTTTGAATCACAATTAAAATTGGCAGAACGTGGTGATGACGAAGCAACACAATTTATTGATAATGATTTCTTAAGAGCTTTAGAATATGGTATGCCACCAACTTCTGGTTTAGGAATTGGAATGGACCGATTGATAATGTTTCTAACTAATAATGCTTCCATTCAAGAAGTGCTTTTCTTTCCGCAAATGCGACCAGAGAAAAAACAAGTTGAATTAACCGAGGACGAAAAAGCATTAGTAAGTCTTTTAAAAGAAGAAAACAATCAGCCTTTAGCACAATTAAAAGAGCGTGCCGCCTTAAGTGGTAAAAAATGGGATGCAGCAATGAAGGGACTTTCCAAACATGCATTAATAAAAGTATTGGTTGATGGAGAAAATAAAAATGTGGAGTTAAAATCATAATTTTTAAAATTTTATATGTTTAATAAAAAAAAACATTAAATTAGCATATTAATTAATTAAAATTAAAAAGACATTATGAAAAAAATTATTGCAATAGCAGCTTTATTTTTAGCGTTTAGTTTCCATGTTAATGCGCAAGAATCTTCCAAAGTTAAAAGTGCAAAAACTGAAACTAGAGAGGTGATAACTCCAGAAAGTATAACCAAAAACATTGAGGAATTTACTAAATTGGTTACTATGGATGCAAGTTTAAAGAAAGATTTTACAACTCTTTTAAATATGCGAATGAATGCCTTAAATGGAGCTAAATCGGAAGATGAGAGAAAAGTAATTTTTGAAGTGTATAGTAGAAAGCTATTAGGAGGATTAAACCCAGAGCAATTGAACCAATTTAAATCTAATAAAGATTTATATCAGAAGTTAACACAATACTAATTGTTGTTAAATAAATATATTAGAGGTCGCTTTTGCGACCTCTTTTTCTTATAAACTATAATTCAAATTAATTCCAAATCTATAATTCGCTTTTACATTACCACCAATAAGATTCTGATTAATTGGTAACATTGCATTTATGCCCAATGAAAATTTGTCTTTACCAACTTCTAAACCAAATTTACTAAACAATATGTCGCCTTTAGTTCCAATAACGTCTTGTTTTACCTGTTTGTTAGAAGCATATACTTCACCAGCAAGCCCTAATTGAGGTACGAGTTTTATTTTATTGAAATCCAAAAGATAAAATACAGTACTGCCGTAATTGAGTTGGTTTCCAAATTGATATTGTTTTTTATTTTCGGTTTTAAAGGTATAACTCAATGCGGTATTCAAACCAAGTTGTTTTCTTTTTACAACATATTCCGAAACTAAAAGATAGTCCCAACTACCTGTTCCTAATTGGAAACTAGGGTTTAAAGTTCCATTATTGGCAACATTGTATTTTCCGGTAGGTGCTTTTACACCAGCTCCCATTTGAAATTTATGCGAATAATTGGTAGTGCTGTCCATTTTGGGTTGAATTAAGGTGTACATTTCCATAACAGTTAAATCCCCAATTCCCGAAATTCCTTCTTTTCCCGTAACAAGTTCTCTATTATTGTTGTGATAAGGTACTAATGCAGAAAGTGTAATCTTTTTAGTGATAGGGATTCTAGACCAAATTTGAATGGTATTGAAATTTTCATCAATCCAAGGAGAATTGTTAAAAATACCCTCTTTGGTTGTATAACTTTGATTCACATATCGAAGTCCAATAAAGTTATTGTTTAACATCGAACTAAAGCCCATGCTTCCACCATTTGCAGAGCATCCACATGCATCGCAATCGTCTTTACTATTTCCATAGAAGAAATACTTATGGAATGGATTTGGAAACTGCATAGTATCTTTGACATACGCGTTTGCAAATTGAAAACATAAAATTAAAATAAGTGTTATTTTTTTCATGATCTGGTTTTTTTTAATCAATTTTTAATTGTCAAATAATTAATTTACTCTGAAAATCTAGTATCGGTTATGTATTGGTAATCTGTTAATGTTTTTAGAAAAGCAATTATTTGCATTTTCTCAGTTGCAGATAACGGAATTCCCAAATTGCCATTTTGATTTAATATTGGATCTAAAGTTGCCGAATTCACTACTGCATTAGAATAATGATTTAAAACTGCTTCAAGTGTTCCAAAACGACCATCGTGCATGTATGGAGCTGTAAGTTCTACATTTCGTAAACTAGGTACCTTAAACTTGTAATAATCTTGAGGCAATTGGGTTAAAAAATACCTTCCAATATCATTTACAAGTGGGTTTACAGCTATTCCATTATTTCTAAAAGAATTATCGGTAAACATATCCGTTGCATGGCAAGTGGCACATTTAGCATTAAAAAGAGAGTAACCTGTAAATTCGTCTGCTGTTAATGTTCCACCAGATTCGTTTCTTCGGTATTTGTCAAATCTAGAATTTGCAGAAACATTCATCACCATAAATTGAGACAGCGCCTTAAATAGGTTTTCGGTATTGATTTCCTTATTTGGAAAAGCTTGACCAAAAAGCAGTACATAATTTGGATCTGCTTTCATCATTGTTATAATATTTCCGAAATTTCCATTCATTTCAATGGCACTTAGCAAAGGGATAACGGGTTGAAAATCCAAATTATCGGCAGCGCCATCCCACATAAATTGGGTTTGAAATGCCATGTTTTGAATAGAAGGAGAATTACGAGTTCCAGAAGCATTATTTACTCCGTGACTTACCGTGTGTCCGTGATGGGTGAAAGCATTTTGCTGAATATGACAAAAGCTACACGAAATGTCTCCATCAGAAGATAGTCTACCATCATAAAATATTTTTTTACCCAATTCAAATCCTTTTTGTGTTGGCGGATTTTGAGCAATATTATACGCTAACGGCGGAAAATTGGAGGGTACTATAAATTTTAAAGGCACATCCACATAAACTTCGTCTTTGGAGCAACTCCACATCAAAGGCAAAATAAAATACACTAAATATTTAATTTTCATTTTGAATAAAATTTAAAAAGAAGCTGTTTGAATTTAATAATCCAAACAGCTTGCTTTAGTATTAGTTTGGATCGTTGTGAACGTGTTCTACCGAAAACATATTAGTAAGATTATTCGAAATAAGAGGTAAATCGGATCCTCCCATAATCATGGCGCCCATTCCCATAGAGTTATGAGCAGTTAAGTTAATTTTATTAGTCCCGTCAATAATTTGAGACAAATCAGTGCTCAAGTGAATTTGTGGTGTAATATTTGTTCTAACCAAAGCATTGGTTGGCAATGGTAATGTAACTTCGGTATAATTATAATCCGTTCCAGTTTTACCAGTGTGAATCATAAAGGAAGTATCAGTGGTAATTGTAGGAGAAGTAAAAGTACCTTCAAAAGCCAAAAATTTAAATCCAGAAGCCCAACTCCAAGTCATACCTGCGGTTTGAGCTGCAATCCAAAAATCAGCAATTCCACTTTGACCTAGAGCGTATTGTGCCTGATCTACACCAATTCCAAAGCTTATAGTTTTGTAATTAGCAGCAGGAATATTGCTTAAATTTAATAATAAACTTGCTGGTGTAGCCTCGTCAACAATAAAATAACTTTGTGATTTTGGGTAAGTAAAAGTAGTTCCATCTTCTTTGGTTAAAACAATATTACTAACAATGTATTTGATGTTACTGATTTTTAACACTTCATTTTGGGAAGTAGGAACCGTTGCGCTACTAAATACTAAAGCATTATCTGCGAAACCGTTTTCAAATTGCACTTTTAGTGCTCCTGTTCCAGTAATAGAATCCTCACTCTTACTACATGATACAAGAGTTATTGCAATAGCAACAACTGCGATTGACTTTTTAAATATATTTTTCATTTGTGTTTTTCTTAAATTTTAATTGAAATAGTGGTGCAATGAAAATACTCATAAGTAATTCTACCAATGAAATTTGCACCTTTTTTAAACCGATAAAAATTAAGAAATTGTTGGAGGATGAAATACCGAACAACCTATAGAATGAAAGTAAAGATTAGAATAATTATCTCCAATAGAAATGGTGTCCTGAAAATAAATTTGTACCATCACTAGGGATTTTATGTTTTGAAAAAATAACACTTCTACTTCTTGTTTCGAAGTATCTTTTTTGTTGGAAGAAGTCGGTTTTTCACCTTCAGATGCACTTGCTAATTCTTTTTTCAAATGACATTTACCGCAACATTTTAATTCGGGCTTGTTTTTATTTTCGCAAAGGACTGTGCTGATATAATGATAATTAACCACATAGTCTACTATCGGAAATACCGGTTTTAGAAATAAAGCTAGAGCAACTAGTAGTAGTAATTTGTTCATTAAATATTTAGACTTCTTTTTGAAAAGAAACTTGCGTTTACTTATTTTTTCTTTTGCAAAGGTAAACCAACAAATTAATTTTTTCTTTGTTCTAGTAATAATTTTGATAACTTTATATAAAAGAGGATATTATCCCTTTTTGAAATTTTATCATTTAATTTCAAAATATTAAATTTTTGTTAACAATTAAACCATTTTAAATTTTTTAAGTCAAATTAGCAAATTAAATATTAAATAAATAAAAATGAGAAAATTATTAGTAGCTGCATTATTAGTTGTTGGAATGACAACTTTTGCACAAGAACAAGTTAAGGAACAGAAAGCACAAATGACTCCTGAACAAAGAGTAGAATTTCAAGTTAAGAGAATGACTAAAGATTTAACTCTTAACGAAAAACAAGCGCAAGAAATTAAAGCTTTAGTAGCCAAAGAAGTGGAAAAAAGAGAAGCAAATAGAGCAGAAATGGAAGCAAAAAAAGCTGCAGGCACAAAACCTTCAAAAGAGGAAATGCAAGCTCGTAAAGCTAAATTTCAAGAAGATGAGGTTGCTATGGATACCAACATGAAAAGAATTCTTACTGCAGAACAATACGCTAAATGGAGCCAAAAAATGCAAGAAAGAAAAGAAAAACTAGAAGCAAAAAAGGCAGAAAAAATTAAAGGATCTTCTGAAGAAAAATAAATAATTATAAAATTATTTTTTCTAATAAAAAAAACAGTTGCAAATGATTTTGCAACTGTTTTTTTTATGGATTAATAGAAAATTATAAATTATATTTTAAACTGAATATTACATAACGGGGTTGCACAATGTATTGAGAGCTTGAAATAGTAAATTGATTAAAACTATTGTCGTTTAAAGAAGTTGTGTTTAATAAATTAGTAGCTGAGATTTTATACTCAAATTTGCTATCTTTTTTTTGGTAATTTAAACTCGCATTCAAAAATTGGTAATGATTGTCAATTGTATTGTCGTTATTGAAATAGTGGTAGTATTGATAATCAGTTACAAATGCAAATCCATTTAAAAAATAATAATCCAAAGTAATAGAAGGAGTATTGGTAAAATATTTAGCATGGTTGTATTCATTACGTGTAGTAGAATAACCAAGTTCAATGTTAGGTATTTTCTTAAACATGGTTGATGTTTTTATTGAATAGATTTGAGTAAAACTCTCTGTTGATGCCACTACATTGTTTTGAATATTACTAAATTTAGACCAGTTTAAATTCACGCTTCCTGATGCTTTATAGTTTTTTAAGAACGATCTCCCGTAACTGCCCATACCTGTTGCAGTTTCATTAGGGAAGTTTGAATTATATGGCGTAGCCGTTTGATTTACACCAATAAAAGTTGCATTTGTTTTCACGGCATCCGTTGTTTTAGTATAGGAAGCATTGGCAAAAATATTCTCAAAATTAAACATATTGTATTTAAAATATCTAAGCGAATGTATTTGAGAAGTTGCGTTTTCTAGGTCTCTATTTCCTCTAAATAAACTACTGTAGCCATTTAATATATAGCCTTGAACCAATTGGGAAATATCGGTAAAAACATTGTTCAAGGAAAAATTATACGTTAAAGTTTCTGCCTTTTTAATTTGATACAACATATATAAATCCGGCAAGAATTTGGTAAAACTTTTAGTTACATCGGTTGCCAATTGTTGGTTTTTCATACTGTACAAATGTTCACTAAATCCAGGATTTATAGTTAATTTTCCCAATAACATTTTGTAATGCATTGCAACAAAAGCATCATTGAAATTGTAGGTAACTTGGTTGGTATTGGTAATGTCGGATAAGTCATTTTTTACTCCAGAATCTAATATTTGAAAGATAGAAGAATTAAAATTTTGGTACGAATAGGTATTTCCTAAAGTAACATTGAAGTTAGATTTTGGAGTTACCATATAATAATAATCTAACTTTGAATCCAATTTGTTAGTCTTTACAAAACGCGATTGGTTTAAATCATTTCGGTTTTGATTTGTAGTGTATCCATATAATGTAAAGGGCTGAAGACGTAAATTGGCATTATAAAAAGGATCTTCTTCTTGGTGCAAATGTTGTATCTCTAAATCGAAAACGCTTTTTTCTTTTAAAGTATAATAGATGCTAAAGTTTTGGTTTATCGAAGTAGGATTTTGCTTTTTATAAGTAGAAATATTATCCAAACTAGAAATCGAATTGACCATTGATTCTCTATTGATTAAAGAGTTTTCCACTTGACTGGATTTTTTCATTAAAACATCATAATCAAATTGAAAATTAGCGTTTCGTTTGTAAGAAGAACTCAATTTAAATAAACCATAATTAGTTTGTTGCAATGGAGTTTCCTTAGAGTTTATTTGTGTTTGAGAAGCTAAAATTGTCGATTGGGAGTTGGTTTCAATTTGAGTTTTAGAATAGGATAAAACACCAAATCCGCTTAAAGTCCAGGTTTTAGTTGGGTTATAAGAAAAGTTAGTTGCTCCAAACTTCGTTTCAATTTCTTTGGCTCTATTGTTTCGCATTCCAGAAATCCCTAAATCGTTGGAAGCAACATTAAAAGAACTTCCGCCTTTTTTCATCATACCTCTAAAACCACCAGTCATTTTAAAATAATCTTGAATTGTTAAAGGTAATTCACCAATAGTATTAAAATTGGTAATGACATTCAAACTGTATTTTGGGTTGTAATAAAATGCTTTCGGATTTAAAATATAACGATCCAACTTAGAAATGTTGTTGCTTTCGCCTGAGCCACCACCAGCTGTCATGTCACCAAACCAAAAATTCTTTTTACCGGATTTAAGTTTGATGTTCATCGCAACACTTTCTTCATTGTTTTCAAGTCCTTTAAGTTGCCCAATTTCATTGTAGTTTCGCAACACTTGAATTTTATCGATAGCATCTGCAGGAATATTTTTCACCCCTAACTTGGTGTCGCCATCAAAAAAATCTTTGCCTTCTACCATTAATTTAGAAACTTTTTTACCTTCTACTTCCACTTCACCATCCGAATTTACTTCTACCCCCGGCAATTTCTTCAGTACATCTTCTAGTTTCTTTTCCGTTCCCGATTTGAAAGAATCGGCATTATAAACTATCGTGTCTCCTTTAATAGAAACCGGCATTTCTCTTACAATCTCTACATCATTCAACTCAATTCCACCAGCTTCCATTGTGATGTTTTGAACGATATTTACGTCTTTAGTAACCACTGTAATTTCCTTATTTTGCATCCCTATGTAGGTTAGCTTTATTGAATAAGTAGTGTTTGGTTTCAAGTTTAAGGCATACCTTCCTTTGTCGTTGGTAATAGCATAAGCATCCATTGCTTTGGTAGCAAGATTTACCGCCATAATGTTGGCCATCTCTAATGGTGTTTTTCCTGCCTCAGTAATAACACCTTCAAAACGAATATTTTGCGCAAAAGAAATAGTGGTACTAAAAAGGATAAGAAATAATGTAATTATTTTCATGTTAGTATATTGGTGTATTCTTAGTTTAGTACTATAAAAAAGGAAGAACCTCTTTTAATTTAAGAAATTCTTCCTTTTTCATTCAATTAAAATTATCCTCCAAATCGCATTCCTCTTCCAGGACCACCATGGCCACCTTGGCTTTGATTCATTTGTCTAAACTCTTCCATTTTTTTAATGATTGTCTCGTCGTAGTCTTTTTGAGAGATTACTTTTCCATTAGTAGGTGCTTTAATTTCTACTTTATCTTTAGCATTTAAAACTACTTTAGAACATAATATAATAGTCTTACCATCATTTACTTCAAGAATAAGTCCTGGTAACCCCCAATATCCTTCAGGCCCTTGATTTACAGGAATTTCTGGAGTGTACCAAGCAGTAATGGTGATTTCTTTTGGTAATTCAATTTCATCCATGAAATTGGTTTTCTTTTCTTTTGTATCTGTTTTAGAAGAATCCGATTTAATTTCCACTTTTTTATCTTCCTCTCTTTTCGGTCTAAAGTTTCTAAAATCGGTTTTGCTAGCTGGGATTACTGTAGTTGCTTTGTAACAAGTATACCCACCAATTGATCGGGTTTCGCTTTCCATTACCCATTTGTAAGTTTTCAAAGAATCTTTAATCAAAAATTCTTTTCCCATAAATTCTTTATCTACCGAGTAGTTTTTATCTTTTACATTTTTGTAATAAGTTCCACCACCGCCCATAAAGGAGGACATCATTCGCATTCCACCACCATTTTGACCTGGAGCATCTAGTTTTTCTTCTTCCTTGTAGATGGAAGTTTGTTTGTCAAAGTTTAGAATGAAAGTTTTTTCAAACATTTTTTTCATTCGTTCCTCAATGCCTTTTTGCATTTCTGGAGTCATTTCTTTATTTCCTTCAAATCGTTTTTTAAAGTCGGCAGTGCTAGTTTTAGATTCGTATACTGCCATTCCTTGAAAGTTTTTCTGGGCATAAGAACTTATTAAAGTAAGTAAAAGTGCAATAGATAAAAGCAATTTTTTCATAATGTAGGTTTTGTTAAGTTTTTGCAGCAACAAATATGACGAATGATTTTACATTTTGTTACTAAAGGATTGTTAATTTTTTTAACATTGTAAAATAGACGAGGATATATTTCTTGAAAAAATTTAATAAAATTTTTAGAAGTTAGTTTTACTATTTTATTTGAAATTTTTTAGTGTATGTATTTTTTAGAACATAAAATTTATTAATAAATTATCTCATAAAAATAAAATTCGTTCAATAATGGTATAATTTGTGTCTTAATTTCTATATGTCTTACTTATAATACCAATAGAATATTGTAATTTAGCCTCATAATGAAAAAATTAGTCTTTCTATTTCTTTTTTTTACAATAGGTTTTGTTTTTGGGCAAAGTCAAATACTAGTTCCTACCCGCATAGATTCTATTGCAATCCATGCTGAACAATTTATTGGTCTTGACGGATTTAAAAATTACTATTATTGTAATAATAATGTTCTATATAAAAAAAACAAAGAAGCCATTCTACAATACCAAGCACTTTCTTTAGGTTCTATGACTAAAGTTGATATTCTCAATCCACTCAAAATAATTGTTTTTTACGAAAACTTTAATACTGCAGTAATTCTAGATAATCAACTTAATGAAGTGCAACGAATAGATTTTTCTAAATTAGATAATTCCATTGTGGTTTCCGCAGTAGGAATTGCAGGTCAAAATAAATTATGGATTTTCAACTCACTAAAACAACAACTTGGTCTTTACGATTTAGTAACTACTCAATACCAAGAAATTGGAAATCCAATAGTAGAAGGTTTTAGTAATTACCAAACCGACTACAATTATTTTCAATGGATATCTAAAAATAACCAATGGAATGCTTGCAACCTTTACGGAAAAATTTTCGTAATTGCCAAAGACATCCCTCTTGGTGATTATCAAATAATAGCAGATAATAAAATACTCTTTTTAAAAGACAACGCTTTTTTTATAAGAGATTATGACAACAACAAGCAATATCAACTTCAAATTGTTGAGAAATCATTGCGAAAATTTTATTACAAAGACCAAATTTTATCTATTTTTACCAACGAAGGAATTACAAATTATAAAATCACAATACCGTAATGCATATAGCTGTAGCAGGGAATATAGGTGCCGGAAAAACAACCTTAACGCGACTTTTAGCCAAACATTTCAAATGGGAACCACATTTTGAAGACGTAGTAGACAATCCTTACCTTGATGATTTTTACCATCAAATGGAGCGTTGGTCCTTCAATTTGCAAATTTATTTCTTAAACAGTCGTTTCCGACAAGTGTTGCAAATACGCGAAAGCGGAAAAAAAATCATTCAAGACCGAACCATTTATGAGGACGCTCACATCTTTGCGCCCAACTTGCACGCAATGGGTTTGATGACCAACCGCGATTTTGAAAACTACAAATCACTTTTCGAATTAATGGAAAGCCTTGTCAAAGCCCCCGATTTGTTAATCTACCTAAGAAGCTCCATTCCCAATCTAGTTGGGCAAATTCATAAACGCGGTCGCGATTACGAAAATACAATTTCCATAGAATACCTAAGCCGATTGAACGAGCGTTACGAAGCATGGGTAACCAACTATGATAAAGGAAAATTATTAATTATCGATGTTGATAATATCGATTTTCTTAACAACCCCGAAGATCTTGGAAACATCATAAACCGCATTGACGCAGAAATAAACGGACTTTTTTAGTAGGAGCGAATCATTAGGGCTTTATCTATAATTCACATTCCCGCATTACGTTACAATCTTTTTTATATAGCCCATTAAAACATAGGCTATATAAAAAAGGATTTCCACTCCATTCGGGGCTAAAAATATATAAATTTTGCTTCTTTGTTTAAATTCATTAAGAACATCTAGTTTTCAAATTAGAAATAATGAAAATAATTAAAGTGTTTTTTGTATAGCCTTAAATTCAAGAAAAAATGAATAAACAAATACAACTTCAAGATATAGGCAGCAAAGATTATAAAGCCACTTGGGATTACCAAGAAACTTTGTTTAAAGAAATTGTAGACATTAAAATTCAAAATAGGAGAGAAGAAACCCAACACCCAACTCCCAATTATTTTCTTTTTGTAGAACACCCCCACGTATACACATTAGGTAAAAGTGGTGCTATTTCCAATTTACTTCTTTCCGAAAAACAACTCGAAGCAAAAGGTGCTACTTTTTACAAAATAAATCGCGGAGGCGATATCACGTACCATGGACCAGGTCAAATAGTTGGCTATCCCATACTCGATCTTGAAAATTTCTTCACCGATATTCATAAGTATTTGCGCATTCTAGAAGAAGTCATTATTTTAACTCTAGCCGAATACAATATAATAGGAGAACGAAGCGAAGGAGAAACAGGAGTTTGGTTAGGAGTTGGCACACCATTTGCAAGAAAAATTTGCGCCATGGGCGTTAGAGCCTCCCGCTGGGTTACCATGCATGGTTTTGCATTAAACGTTAATCCCGACCTTGGTTATTTTGACAACATCATCCCATGCGGAATAAAAGGGAAGGCAGTTACCTCCTTAAATTTGGAGCTCGGAGTAGAAAAAGTAAACGAACAAGAAGTTAAACAAAAAATAGTAAAACATTTCTCGCAATTGTTTGATTGTACTATAGTTTAGTGACTAGTAATTAGTTATTAGTATTTAACATAAAACCTACAACCTACAACTTACAACCTACAACCTACAACTTACAACCACTAAACGTCATTCTATGATATTTAGTTGTTCCATATTTCTTAATTGCTTCCCGATGTTCTTTAGTAGGGTAGCCCTTGTTTTGTTTCCAGTTATACATTGGGAACTCCTCATGAATTTTATCCATATACGCATCCCGATACGTTTTAGCCAAAACCGAAGCTGCCGCAATACTCATATATTTAGAATCACCTTTTATTATAGTACTATACGGAATATCATTAATAGGTTTAAACCTATTACCATCTACAATTATATACAATGGAGAAGGTTTTAACTTCATTATGCTCTCCTGCATGGCTTGAATGGAAGCATTTAAGATGTTGATTTCATCAATAATTGTTGGGCCAAGATGCGTAACCGAAAAGGAGATGGCAAGGTCTTCAATTAAAGGTCTAAGCTTTCCTCTAGTTTTTTCAGATAATTGTTTTGAGTCGTTAAGGAGCTCTAAATTAAAATCAGTTGGTAGAAGCACTGCAGCGGCTGTAACGGGCCCCGCAAGGCATCCTCTGCCTGCTTCATCAGTTCCGCATTCTAAATCGTACTCTGTAAATCTTAAATTTAACATAAAATTAATTATTTAAAAATAAATCAAATTTTAACGCAACCATTTGTGTTATTAAGTATCTACAAGATGTGTTGCAGCCGCAAATTTAGAAAACCTTTTAAATTTTAACATAATTAAAATATAATATTTATACATATTATTTGGTTATTTAAGAAATTATTAAGAAGTTTGCGGAATAACTAACTCAAATAAAATTAATATGAGATCGAAGTTCAAATGGATTTTTACGCTAGTATTAGCGTTATCAATGCAGTTTTCGTTTGCACAAGAGAAAACTGTAACAGGTACGGTTACCGATGGTAAATTACCTTTACCTGGTGCCAATGTTGTAATTAAAGGTACAGCAAAAGGTGTTTCAGCAGATATGGATGGTAAATATTCCATCAAAGCGAAATCAGGAGATGTTTTATTGGTGTCCTATTCTGGATATGACAACAAGACTATTACCGTTGGTTCTGCTAATAGCTACAATGTAGCTTTAAAAGAAATAACTACTAAATTGGATGATGTAGTTATAACTGGTGCTTTAGGGATTAAGAAGAAAAAAGATGCACAAACTTCTTCGCAACAAGTAATTGGAAACAAAGAGTTAACACAAGCTAATAATCCAAGCGTTATTAGTAGTTTGACAGCTAAGGTTTCTGGATTGCAAATTAACAATACTAGTAGTGGTGTTAATGGAAGTTCTAGTATTGTTTTAAGAGGGCCAAGATCTGTTTCGGGTAATACAGAAGCATTGATTGTAATTGATAATGCAATTTCTACTTCTACTGTGTTAGCGCAATTATCACCTGATATTGTAGAGAGTGTGAATATTATTAAAGGAGCTCAAGGTTCAGCTTTATATGGTGAACAAGGCTCTAACGGTGTTGTTGTTGTTACTACTAAAAAAGGAAGCGGTGGAAATAAATTAAATATTTCGGTTAATTCTTCTGTTGATTTTGAAAATATTTCTTTTTTACCTCAAAAGCAATCTGTTTACGGACAAGGTTGGGATGGAGATCATTATTCTGTTGAAAATGGTGCATGGGGTCCTGCTTTAGATGGAAGTATACAAGATACAGGAGTTGTTCCACAACAATTGCCATTTAGTTTTATTAAAGATAATATGAAAAAATATTATCAAACTGGAACGACAACTCAAAATGGTGTTTCTCTTAACTTTGGTGGTGAAGAGGGTTATGCTTTGTTTTCTGCAAACAGACTTCAAAAAGAATTTGTAGTGAATGGAGATCAATCTAAAAGAAACTCGTTTACTTTTAAAGGTGGAAAAAAAATTGGAAAATGGAAATTAGATGGAGGAGTAACTTACATATCTTCTCAATCTAAGCAAGCAGATGCTGATAATACTTTAGAGCATTTATTGCAGTCTGCACCAAATATTCCAGTAGAAAATTTTGCTAATGCTGGTCCTGCTGGTTGGACAATTTTCTATAACAATCCTTTTTGGGAGCGCCAAAATGATAGATTAGATCGTACTACAAACTTTTTTAATACAAATCTGTCTTTGGGTTATGAAATAAGCAAGCATATTAATGTTTCTTATTTAGCAAATTTGCAAACTCAAACCTCAATTCAAGAAACGCATAAAAATAGTTTCAATGTTAGTGGAACTAGTGATGAAGGTGATTTTAGTATGTCTCAAATTTCAGAATATTATAGAACCAATGCGTTCTATAGAAATTTCTACAGTGATTTAATGGTGAATTTAGATTATACATTAGCTAAAAATGTTTCTTTCAAAGCAAATATAGGTAACAATATTCAAGACAAATTCTCAACTAATATTTCTCAAGGGGGTAAAAATTTACAAATTCCAGAATGGTATAATATTCAGAATGTGTTAAGTCCAGATCTTCCAAGAGACTTGAATAATAATAGTTTTAGAACTAGAAAAGTTTCTTATTTTGCTAATTTTGATTTTGGATATAATGATTATTTATTCCTAAATTTAACTGGAAGAGAAGATATGACTTCTACTCTAATTACAGGGAATAACTCTTATTTTTACCCATCAGCTGGTTTGTCTTTTGTTCCAACAAAAGCATTTGACGGACTTAAATCCAACAAAGCAGTAAATTATTTGAAAGTTTTCGCAAACTTTGCTCGTGTTGGTAACTCTAGTGCGGTTAATCCTTACGATATTGAAAGATTATCACCACTTGGATATGGATACCCATTTCAGAATAATTCTTCTTACGGTCTTTTCGGAGGATATACTAATGTTAATATTAAACCAGAATTCACTAACTCAATGGAGGCAGGTTTAAGTTTAAGATTTTTAAAGGATAGATTGTCATTAGATGCTACCGTTTATAAATCAGATGTAACTAATTTAGTTTCTAATGGTGGAGTTCCATATTCTTGGTTAGGATATAGTACTTTTAAAGATAACATTGGAAATTTAACTAACAAAGGTCTTGAACTAGATTTAGGTTTTACCGCAATTAAAACACAAAATTTTACTTGGGATGGTAGAATTAGTTATTCAACTTACGAATCAAAAGTTACAAGTTTGAATAATGGAAGTACAGAGATTCAATTATATGATTATAGAAATGACTCTGGAGTAAATGCAGGTACTTATGCAATTGTTGGAGAATCTTTCCCATCTATTAAAGGTACAGTTTACCAAAGAGATAATCAAGGTAATGTAATTATTAATTCTTCTAACGGCATGCCATTAGTAAGTTCTACACGCTCATTAATAGGAAAAGTTAACCCTGATTATATTATAGGATTTTCTAATAATTTTACCTACAAAGGTCTTCGTTTAGCAGTTGTTGCAGATTATAGAACTGGAAATTCATTTATTTCCGGAACCAAATACAACATGACTTGGTCAGGTAATCTCCCTGAATCTGCAGATTTTGATAGAACTAAAGGTTTTATTTTCCCTAATTCAGTATTAACTACTCCAACTCCTGGAGTTTATATTCCAAACACTGGTACAAGTGCTATATACAGTGCTGCCTATGCAGGAGCTTCTGGTTCTACAGTTAATTATTATGGTGCACAATCTCAATTGGGTGAATCTCAATTAATTGATGGTACCCAATTTAAAATTCGTGAGATTGCTTTAAGCTATTCATTACCTAAAAATGTGGTAGAGAAACTTAAATTATCTTCTCTTAGATTTGGTATAAATGCAAGAAATCCATTTATTTTCTTTGTTGATAAAAATAATTTATTCAAACATAGTAATAATAGAGGATATGCTGATTCTGAAGCTTCTAATGTTTATAATGCTGCGTCTACTACGAGTGCTTTAAGAACATCTTCAGCCGATAATACAAATCCTAATGCTATGGGATATGCTCAAACTGGTCAATATCCATCTACTAAAACATTTGGTTTTAGTGTTAATTTAACTTTTTAATTTAATAAATATGAAAAAGATATTCTATTTGATGATTGCTTTTACATTGACTTTGTCGTCATGTAACGATTATCTGGATGTAAATTCATCTAATAATTACCCACATACATCTAGTATTATTCCGCCTGCATTATTGGCGAACGCTTTGTCAACTACTTTTATTACTCAAGCAGTAACAATGAATGAGTATGGTAACTTAATGACTAATTATTGGAGCGGTAATACCGCTTATTATACTCAGCCTTATAGTACTGAGTTTACTATGAACTTCACAACTTCTACTAGACAAGGTATTTGGAATGGACTTTATACTGGAATGGCTAATTTTAACAATATGATTGTATATCCGAACGATTCAGGAGTTTATGATAATCATGTTGCTATTGCAAAAATTATGAAAAGTTACTATATGGAATATATAGTTGCCTTATATGGTAATGCTCCTTATAGCAAGTCTTTTAATGTTGATATTCAACATCCTAGTTATGATAACGATAAAGCAATCTATGCTGATTTGTTTAATCAATTAGAGTCTGCTAAAGCTATGTTAAATGGTGGTGGTAGTGTGAATGCTTCTTCCGTTGGTGCTGAAGACATTGTTTTTAATGGTGATTTAACTTCATGGGTTAAATTTGCTAATACTATTGAATTAAAAATGTGTTTACGTTTATCTAATGTAACCGATCCAACTTCAATTGCATTAAGAGAACAATATTTAGCACTTCTTTCTGGTGCTGAATTTGTGGATAGTGACGTGAAAGTTAATCCTGGGTATAATAATTCAACTGAATCACAATATAACCCTTTCTCATTATACTATTCAAAAATTTATGATCCTAATGCTGGAGGTGCTACTTATGGAAGTTATTCTGCAAGACTAGCTTGTGCATCTAGTTATGTAGCTAAAGTATTAATGGCTAATGTTAATCAACCAGGTGGTATCGTTAATACTGGTGGTACAGCAAAAGATCCTAGAAGAGGTAAAATGTTTATTGCTAATTCTAGTGGAAATATTATCGGTATAGATCAAGGCGTTTCTACAATGCCTACACCTTCTTTAGTTGGTTCAGGCTTAACGGGATTTACTGGACTTAGTGCAATTGATGCTTTTGAAAATGCAGAGTCTAAACCAGGATTCTTAATGACTAAAGCTGAAAGTTTGTTTTTGCAAGCCGAAGCGGAATATAGAAGCCAGCAAGCTATTAATAATTTTAATGGTGGTGTTGATTTAGGTTTTGGTGATCCACATACATTATTTGACAGTGCTGTTTCAGCATCTTTTGACTTTTTTGTTTTGCCATTAACCAATTACACTCCTCTACCACTTTCTACCACTGCAGCAACCTATCTTGGAACTGGTTCAACTGGTGTTGGAAATAAATTAGGTCTAGGTTGGGCTGGTACTCCTGATAAGCTTCAAGTTATATTAACTCAAAAATGGTTAGCAGTTAGTGGTATCAATGGTATGGAACCATTTTTAGATAAATTAAGAACAGGATTTCCAAATAATCCATTATCTACTAATGCTTCTCAGCCAAACAGTCCATATAGATTATTATACCCAGCTTCAGAATATTCTAACAATTCAGCTAATGTTCCAAATGTTAGTTTGTCTCAGATATTTGTTAAAAATCAATTTACACCTTTTTGGTTACAATAAATTTATTTCGTTTATTAAAGACCGCCTTTATGGCGGTCTTTTTTTTTAAATTATATTTATGATTTAGTTTATAAACATTTCCTTATTTTTGTTGCTTTCCATTTAATATGCGACAATTATATATTTTCCTTTTCCTTTTTACCACTTTTTTTTCTTTTTCTCAAGAAAAAGGAAAGCCAGCAGTTACTAAAAGTTTAGTAAAAACACCAGAACAAAGAGCCAAAGAAAAAGCACAAAAAGCTCCAATTACTTCCTACAAGATTATTTCTATACAGCGAGATACTATCATTTTAGATACTACCTTATCCATAAAAAAAGAATACGATTACAACTATCTTCGTAGAGATATGTTTGGCTTAATGCCATTCCCTAACGAAGGGCAAACCTACACTACCTTAAACTTTGGTTTAAATAAATTCTCCCCATTTCCAGAATTTGGTTTTAAAGCCAAACAAATGAATTATCTAGAGGTAGAGGATATAAAATACTATTCGGTAGCAACACCATTAACCGAACTCTATTTTAAAACCGTAATGGAACAAGGTCAAAACGTAGACGCCTTAGTTACTTTAAATACGGCTAAAAATTTCAATTTTTCTATCGCTTTTAAAGGATTACGATCTCTAGGGAAGTACATCAACCAATTATCCAGCAATGGTAATTTCCGTTTTACAGCAAGTTATTACACTATGGATAAACGATATTCCATGAATTTTCATTATACCGGTCAAGATTTATTGAATGGTGAAAACGGTGGACTTACGCAACCAGAATTTTTTGAAGATAAAGATCCACTTTATAAAAATAGACCCCGCTTACAAGTCTATTTAACCGATGCTAAATCATTCTTTAAAGGAAAGCGCTTCTTTGTAGATCAAACCCTTCGCGTTAACGCTAAAGACCACGAAAACAATCTATACATTGTGCACCAATTAAACTATGAACATAAATTTTTCGAATTCAATCAGGCAACCCTTACTTCCACAATAGGAACAACAGGAACTGCTTTCCAACGATTTGGAACTTCTTCCATACCATTAAATATTATAGACCAAACTATGTACGATAGATTCTATAACAAAGTGGGTGCTGTTTATGAAAATAAAACCCTTGGTAAATTTCAGTTTTTTGCTGAAAATTTCATTTACAAATATTTTATAGGAAGCGAAAAAACTATGGGTACTACAATAATTCCTAGCCAAATTCAAGCAGTGATAAACACCATAGGTGGTCAATACGATTACCGAAAAAACAAAATAAATGGAACCGTAATTTTGTCTAATTCTATTTCAACGCAACCCCTTCGTAATTTAGATGCGCGCTTAACTTACACCATCAACCCTAAAAACAACATTACTTTTCAATACCAAAACATTAGTAAGTTGCCCAATCACAACTACATACTAAACCAAAGTTCTTACGATAATTACAATTGGTTCAAAAGTTTTAAAAACGAGAAAATCAATAATTTGGTGGTGAATGCTACAACCCAATGGGTTAATGCTTCGTTGCAGTTGACCACGCTCAACGACCATCTTTATTTCCAAGATACTATCCAACAAGCTAATTTTCAATTGGTTACTACTCACCAATATTCTGGCACCATCAACTACATTTCGCTAAAAGTTGCACGTGAATTTAAATACCGTAAATGGGGGCTTGATAACACCTTTTTATACCAAAAAGTTTCACAAACAAACGCTATTCTAAATGTGCCGCAACTAACCTTGCGCAACACACTTTATTTTTCCGATTATGTGTTCAAACGCGCCATGTTTTTGCAAACAGGAATAACCATCAATTACTTTACCAAATACTACGCCGACGATTACAACCCAATTCTAGCGGAGTTTTTTGTCCAAAAAAACAAACAAATTGGCGAATTCCCAATGCTAGATTTCTTTGTAAATGCCCGTGTAAAACAAACCCGAATTTACCTCAAAGCCGAGCATTTCAACTCTGCTTTTTCAGGCAATAAATACTACTCCGCACCCAATTTGCCCTACCACGATTTTATGGTGCGTTTCGGATTGGTATGGAATTTCTTCCAATAATTTTTTTATTAGAAACATAAACTTTAGGCATTTAAGTACACGCAATTCCTGCTGTCCGTTCTATCTTTTTCTTTGGCAAGAAAAAGGATGCCACTTCCATCAGGGTTAAACGGCAGGCTATTGTTATGAAATCAGTAGTTTGCAAGACCATTTATTTATCAATATCTTTGCAATCACAAACAAACAAAAATGAATTATTCTGAAAATATATTAGGAACTATAGGCAATACACCTTTAGTAAAACTAAACAAAGTAGTAGAAGGAATTGATGCTTTAGTTCTTGCTAAAGTAGAAACCTTCAATCCAGGAAACTCTACCAAAGACCGTATGGCTCTAAAAATGGTAGAAGATGCCGAAGCCGACGGTCGTTTACAACCAGGCGGAACCATCATTGAAGGAACTTCTGGAAATACAGGAATGGGCCTAGCTCTAGCTGCTATTGTTAAAGGTTACAAATGTATTTTTGTAATAACGGATAAGCAGTCTAAAGAAAAAATGGATATTCTTCGTGCAGTTGGAGCAAAAGTTATTGTATGCCCAACCGATGTAGAACCAACGGATCCACGTTCGTATTATTCGGTTTCCAAAAGATTAGGTACTGAAATACCAAATTCTTGGTACGTAAACCAATACGATAATCCAAGTAATGCCATAGCCCATTACGAACAAACCGGTCCAGAAATTTGGGAACAAACCGATGGTAAAATTACCCATTTTGTAGTAGGTGTTGGAACTGGAGGCACCATCTCTGGAATAGGAAAATATTTAAAAGAAAAAAATCCAAATATTAAAATTTGGGGAATTGATACCTACGGTTCGGTTTTTAAAAAATACCACGAAACTGGAATTTTTGATGAAAACGAAATCTATTCCTACATTACCGAAGGAATTGGGGAAGACATTCTTCCAAAAAACGTTGACTTTTCTTTAATAGATGGCTTTACAAAAGTAACCGATAAAGATGCTGCAGTGTATACTCGTAAAATCGCTTTAGAAGAAGGAATTTTTGTTGGAAACTCTGCAGGCTCTTGTGTAAAAGGATTGCACCAACTTAAAGAACATTTCACTAAAGACGATGTAGTAGTAGTTTTATTCCACGATTCAGGAAGTCGTTATGTGGGTAAAATGTTCAACGACGATTGGATGCGTGAAAGAGGATTTTTAGATGAAGACATCACCAAAGCCGAAGACGTAATTAAAGACCATCTAGACAAACCTTTAGTAATTGTTAGAACAGAAGAATTGGTTTCACATGCAATTGATCGTATGCGTAAATACAAAATTTCTCAAATTCCAGTAATCGATATCACTGGATTTGTTGGTTCGGTAGACGAATCAGATCTTTTTCAAAGTTATGTTTCTGATAAAAATGTAGCCGATAAACCAATACGTGAAATAATGGGTAAAGCCTATCCTATAATAAAATTAGGAACTGCCATCGAAGAAGTTTCTAAATTATTCACCAAAGACAACCAAGCGGTTCTAGTGGATTTAGGGAATGGAAAACACCACATTATTACCAAATACGATATAATCGGTTCTATTAAATAGAAAATTAAAAAACAATTCATAAGAGGATTTTGAAAATTTATTTGTTCAAAATCCTCTTTTTTTGTATATTAGTACTTGAAAGCTTTTATCAAAAATTCATGAAGGAAGATTTTATTCATTACGTTTGGCAATACAAGAAGTACGATTTCTATAATCTAAAAACCACGCAAGGGGAAAGTTTAACCATTATTCACTCTGGTAATTATTTGCAAAAAGAAGGCCCTGATTTTTTTAATGCGCAATTAATTTTGGATAATCAAAAATGGGCTGGGACTATTGAAATCCATCTCAAATCCTCCGATTGGTATTTGCACCAGCACGAAAAAGATGCTAATTATAATAACGTAATCCTCCATGTAGTTTGGGAAAACGATGCGCCAGTTTTCAGAAAAGACAATACCGAAATTCCGGTTTTAGAACTGAAAAATTATGTTTCTAAAGATGCACTCCATCGGTATCAGGAATTGGTTACTAAAAAATCATGGTTATTTTGTGAGAACCAAATTGAGGAAGTAGAACCTTTAGTGTTTTTAAATTGGCAAGAGCGCTTGTTTTTAGAACGACTCGAACGAAAAGCAAAACCAATTCAACAGTTGCTTGAGGAAACCGATAACGATTGGGAAGCAGTTTTGTTTTGCATGTTAGCCAAAAACTTTGGTTTGAATACTAACGGAGAAATCTTTTTAAAAATCGCCAAGTCCATCACTTTTTCTTTGATACGAAAAGAAGCCCTAGAAACGATGTATCTAGAAGCCTTACTTTTCGGTCAAGCCGATATGATTCCCGATGATGTGGAAGATACCTACCCAAAGGAACTAAAATCTTGGTACGATTATATAGCCTTAAAATACAAATTGAAGAAGCCAATTCTTGAATCGGTTCAGTTTTTTCAACACCGACCAGATAATTTTCCAACCATAAGATTGGCGCAATTAGCAATGCTATATCATTTGCAACGGAATTTATTTTCTAAAATAATTGCAGCCAAAAAACCGCAAGATATTTATGCTATTTTTGAATTGTCTGTAAGCGATTATTGGAAAACGCATTATAATTTTGATAAACCCAGTCCTAAAAAAGAAAAGTTGCTGTCCAAATCCTTTATAGATTTAGTGATCATCAATACGATTATCCCCATTCAATTTGCCTATGCTCAAAGCCAAGGAAAAGAAAATGTAGAGGCTATAATAGAATTACTTTCTAATATTCCTGCCGAGAAAAATAGCATAATAGAAAAGTTTACTACATTTGGTATTAAATCTAAAAATGCCTTCGAATCGCAGTCTTTATTACAACTCAAGAACGAATATTGCAATGCTCAAAAATGTTTGCAATGTGCTATTGGGTTAGAACTTTTAAAAAATAAATAATGATTACTAATATTCGTTACTTTTTTGAAAAACATGGATTTCATGTGTCCTCGCGCTTGGCCGACAAATTAGGGATGCGAGCCACCAACGTTCGTTTGTTTTTTATCTACATTTCCTTTGTAACCGTAGGGTTGGGCTTCGGATTTTATTTAACCTTGGCTTTTTGGATAAAGTTAAAAGATTTGGTTCGCTCCAAACGAACCTCCGTATTTGATTTGTAAATTTTGGAATCTTCTTTCAATATAAAAAGCCTATTTAATTTTTCGAAAGACCAGCGAAAAGGAATTCTAGTTTTGTTCTTTATAATAATAGCATTGCAGTTGGTTTATTGTTTTATGGATTTTAATACGCCACACCAACCCTCCGCCCAAGAACAGCATTGGATTTCCATACAAAATAAATTAGATAGTACTAAAGAAGATAATCTAAATCCAAGATTTAAAGAATATTCTTATAATCCGAATTTTATTTCCGATTTTAAAGCCTATAAATTAGGAATGACTCTTCCGCAAATTAATCGCTTACATGCTTTTAGACAACTAGGAAAATTCGCTAATTCTCCAAAAGAATTTCAAGCAGTTACCGGAATTTCCGATTCTTTATTGGAAGCTATTGCACCAAATTTTAAATTTCCAGATTGGGTGAACAATCCACGCTCAAGTTCTTATCCAAAATCCAAATGGAAAGAATTTCCTAAAAAAGAAACCTTAAAAATTTTAGACATCAACCAAGCCACGAAAGAAGATTTGATAAAAGTTACTGGAATAGGTGACGCAATATCCGATAGGATATTGAAGCAAAAAGAAATCTTAGGAGGTTATGTTTCTATGGATCAAATGACCGATGTGTGGGGTCTAACTCCAGAAGTTATTGATGAATTGAATAAATATTTTGTTGTAGAATCGCTTCCAAAACTAAAAAAAATCAATATTAATACTGCTTCTATCAAAGAATTAGGTCAGTTTTATTATTTTAAATATCCAATTTCTAAAAATATCGTAACTTATAGAAGTATGAATGGCGATGTTAAAATTGAGGATTTGTCAAATATTAAAGGTTTTCCTGTTGATAAATTAAAAATAATTGCCTTATATTTGGAATTCTAAAAAAAAATACAATAAAAAAGCATTTATGAATTCGATATACTTTACAGAAGAGCATGAATTATTTAGAAAAAGTTTAAAAGACTTTTTGCAAAAAGAAGTAGTACCTTATATTGAAAAATGGGAAAAAACAGGTACAATCGAACGCTTTATTTGGAAGAAATTTGGAGAAATGGGCTTTTTCGGAATCGCTTACCCGGAAGCTTATGGAGGAATGAATTTAGATTTATTTTATACCGTAGTGTTTCTTGAAGAACTTCAAAAAATTAAATCCTCGGGTTTTGCTGCTGCTATGTGGGCACATGCTTATTTGGCAATGACGCATCTAAATGCCGAAGGCGACGAACGTATTAAACAAGATTATTTAGCGCCAAGTATTTCAGGCGAGAAAATAGGTGCATTGTGTATTACCGAGCCTTTTGGCGGAAGTGATGTTGCAGGCATGCGAACAACGGCTGTGAAAATTGGAAATAAATATGTAATTAATGGGTCTAAAACATTTATTACCAACGGTATTTATGCCGATTATTATGTAGTGGCTGCCAAAACAAGTCCGGAACTTGGAAATAAAGGAATCAGTATTTTCTTGATGGATACCAATTTGAAAGGAATTTCTGCTACTAAGTTAGATAAATTAGGTTGGAGAGCCTCCGATACTGCAGAAATTGCATTTGACAATGTTGAAATTCCAGAAGAAAATTTAATGGGTGAAGAAGGAAAAGGCTTTCCGTATATCATGCAGCATTTTGCTTTAGAGCGTTTAATTATGGCAATCAATGCGCATGCAAGAGCCGAATATGCAATAGATTATACGATTGATTACATGTCACAACGAGAAGCATTCGGAACTACAATCAACAAGTTTCAAGCACTAAGACATACTATGGTAGAACATGCTACGGATGTAGAGCATTGCAAAATATTTAATTATTCGGCTGTTGCCCGATTAAATAAAGGAGAATATGTAGTGAAAGAAGCCACTATGGCCAAATTAAAATCTACCAAAGTATCGGACGAAACCATTTATAGTTGTCTTCAAATGCTAGGTGGTTATGGTTATATGGAAGAATATCCATTAGCGCGTTTATTAAGAGATAGCCGACTAGGGCCAATTGGTGGAGGAACTTCCGAAATTTTGAAAGAGATATTATCCAAAATGATAATTGATAAACAAGATTACAAGCCGGCAGTGAAATAAATTTTTAATTTTTAATTCATAATTCATAATTAATTATTACTTTTGCAACCTTAACGAGAGGAGGTGTCTATATTATGTTAATTATACCAATTAAAGACGGAGAAAATATCGATAGAGCATTAAAGCGCTATAAAAGAAAATTTGATAAAACAGGAACTGTTCGTCAGTTGCGTGCACGTCAAGCTTTCATTAAACCT
>CANGCT010000019.1 GCA_947452415.1 Flavobacteriaceae bacterium | reverse complement strand
GCTTGAGCATTGGCAAAAGAGGAAATTAAGATAAACGATAGAATAATAATTTTTTTCATTTGTTTTTAATTTAGAATACAAATATAGAAATTCAATTCAATATCAATTGCAATATCAAAAATCAATGGCAATATTAAGAACAAAACCTAGAACCTACAACCCATAACCTACAACCTAGAACCCCTTTTAATTTCTCCCTTTTTCCGTTGGGTATAACTGAAATAGGGCTTCACTTTGCCAAAATTCTTTGGTATTAATATCCATAATGGTCAATGGGCCTTTGAATGCAGCGCCAGTATCTACATTCCAAATACACGCTTTTTTTATGGGAATGGACTGTTCAATTCTAGTTACAGGGGTATGCCCAATATAAATTTCATCATACAAAGTGAATCGTTTTGGATAAAAGAAACTGGCTTTATCTAAATCTTCATTTAATGCCAAAGCTGTTTCCCATAGGGTTCTATCCCAATAAAACAATTTCGGAAAATATTCATAGGTTACCCCATTCATATTGGTAAAACCAGCATGAATAAACAAGCGGTTTTGTTCGTCGTGGTAGTAATTTTGTAAGGATTTTAAAAAAACAATATGTTCTTTTTTCTTGTCTTCTGAAACGGATGCATAAGCAATTACTGTTGCTTCTCCACCATGTTTGAACCACATGGTTTCATTAAAGTTTTCATTATTGTCTAATAACCAATTCAATAACAATTCATCGTGATTACCGCGAAGGAATATGCAATTTTGCTTAGTTGCTAGATCCATTAAAAAATCTAGCACTTGTGGCGATTGACTCCAACCATCTACATAATCTCCAAGAAAAATCAAAGTATCTTTGGTAGTTACGTTGGCGCGCTCCATAATTTGGTGTACTGCTCGCAATCCGCCGTGAATATCGCCTATTACTAATGTTCTGTTCATTTTTATTTTAAAATCTGTTGCAAAAGTAACTCAAATAGCATCAATTTTTATTTTCCACCATATTTCATTTTCCTCAAAACGCGCATTACTTCTTTGAAATTGACATAACACGTCGCGTTTGAATGCTGTTTTAATAAGGATTTAGCATCAACTAATTTTTGTTTGGCATCATCAAATCCGTTGAGGTAGCAAAGCATTAAGGTGGACGCCACATTTTCCAAATCTAGTTCTTCCCGCTCCGTAAGTTCAAATCCTTTTTGTAATTTATTTAGCAAACTCAAATTAGAATTGTAAATATGATACAATACTTTTCGGTTGTATTGCGGAGGCTCAAAGAGTATTTTGGCTTCAATTTTATAATAACCATTATCATAAAAAGAAATCTTTTGTTGCTCTAATGGGTAATAACTTATTTTATCGTTTAATCCGAGTGGCACATATTCAATAATGGTGAACGTATTTTCATCATAAAAAATTTCTACTTCATCTTGTGCCGAATAAAACAGTTTTACTTGCTCGTTGATGAGTTCGATATCTACTCTGGAAAAGAAGGTTTTATCTCGTACTTTTTTAGGAATTCCCGCCCAACAAATTACAAATAATTCTTTGAAAACTTTGTATTTAGATGGCATGTCTTTGTGACTATTATTTACAAAATCAATAACGCCGTCAAGTGTATGAGCAATACTATTTCGGGAGTTATTTTCAATGCTAATTACCGTTTCAATATTTTGTTTAGAATACGGGATTTTATCTTCCGTGGGTATAGAATTACTGCCACGACGAACAAAAACCGTATTAGCAAGAATGGTATGAATGTTTTTCTTGAAAGAAGAAGTTTTCGATTTGGGTTTGATGGTTACCAATCCTACCACTTTATCCTTTGGTAAATTAGGAAAAGGCACATTCTCGTATTGAATCTTAGGTGGATTTTCTAGATAAGCATTCACTAAATTTTGTATACGACTGTCGTCAAAAAAATCATCGCCCGTAATTTCGTTATCCTGATCTTCCACCCCAACCACTATATAGGAATTGTTAGAAGGATTGGAGTTGGATAAAGCGCAAATGTGTTTCAAAAACTTGGCTTTCCCCTCTTTAGAATGTAAATTCAACTGCCGTTTCTTATCATAAAAACTGCTCTCATCATTGTGAGCAAGGAGGTTTTTAATGAGAAGGCGTTTGTTGAGCATAATTTTAGTGTTCAGTTTTCAGTGCTCGGTGTTCAGTAACTGCCTACTGAACACCGAGCACTACCTACTTATTTAAGGGACTTTATTCCCCATACTTTCCGTCCAAATTGAAAACCAGTCTATATTGTCCAAAGGCAATTCTACCGCTTTCATCAACGATTGAATTCGGGCAATGTTAACTGTTCCTGCAACGGGATGCACGTGAGATGGATGTTTTAAAACCCATGCCAAAAGAATAGTATCCGAACCCACTCCATATTTCTCTACCAATTGTACCAAAAGTTTTTTCAATCTTCGGGTTTGGTCAATATCTTCTCTAAAAACAGTTCCTAGTGGATTCCAAGACATTGGCGTAATGTTGTGCAGTTGCATATAATCTAGACTGCCGTCCAACATCGCTTCGTGGTGCGTTGCTGAAAACTGAATTTGATTGTAGCTAATTTCGGTCTTACTTTGTATTAATTCGCTTTGCGATGAGGTAAAATTAGATAATCCAAACGATTTAATTTTCCCTTCTTGTTTAAGTTTTTCTACTGCTTCGGCAATTTCATCGGCAACCATCAATGGGCTTGGACGATGCAATAGCAAAATATCTAAATAATCGGTTTGAAGATTTTTAAGAGAATTTTCTACCGACCAAATAATATACTCTTTCGAATAATCATAATGCTTGATCGCGTTAGGTCTTCCATTAGTATGTTGGATTCCACATTTGGAAATTAGTTGTAATCGATCTCTTGCAATTTTGCTTTCGTCAAATGCTTTTCCAAATTGCGCTTCGGTAGTATAATCACCATAAATATCGGCATGATCAAAAGTGGTGATTTTATTTTCGATACAAATATTTATCAAATGCACCATTTCTTTAGTACTTAATTTTTTATCCCACACGCCCCAATTCATTGTTCCGGCAATTATAGGGGAGAGTTTTTGGTTTGTGCTTGTAGGATTTATCATTTTGTCCATTGCTGTTTTTATTTCTTTGTGATTAAAAAAGTAAGTTCATTTTATAGTTTTAAACCCTCAACTTGTAAGAAGATTCTTTCTAGGGTTTCTATTAAAAAGTTTAAAATTACTAAAAGAAAATCATAAATCATCCTTAAAACTTACATTTCAAAGTAAGTTTTAACGCATTATTAACATTGTCTTACTAATAAAATTTTCAATTTTGAAATGTTAAAATTTAGGACCTTTAAAATACTATAAAAATAGAATTTATGGAAGAAAATGTTGCTGCTTTAGACATTAGAGCAATTAATGAAAAAATTGAAAGAGAAAGTGCTTTTATCGACTTACTTACCATGGAAATGAACAAGGTAATTGTGGGTCAAAAACACATGGTAGAACGATTGTTAATTGGGCTTTTAGGACAAGGACACATCCTGCTTGAAGGTGTTCCAGGGCTAGCGAAAACCTTAGCCATTAATACATTGTCACAAGCTATTAATGGAAGTTTTAGTAGAATCCAATTTACTCCCGATTTATTGCCTGCAGATGTTATTGGAACCATGATTTATAACATTAAAGCAAATGAATTTTCTATTAAAAAAGGACCAATTTTTGCAAATTTCGTCCTTGCCGATGAGATCAATCGTGCTCCAGCCAAAGTGCAATCTGCTTTGTTGGAAGCCATGCAAGAAAAACAAGTCACTATTGGGGACACTACTTTTAAATTAGACAAGCCATTTTTAGTATTGGCGACACAAAACCCTATTGAGCAAGAAGGAACTTATCCTTTACCAGAAGCCCAAGTGGATCGTTTCATGCTTAAAACTGTTATTGACTATCCAAAAATGGAAGAAGAACGCATGGTGGTTCGTCAAAACTTAAAAGGCGCTTACGAAAAAGTAAACCAAGTAGTTTCTGTTGACCAAATCTTGCGCGCGCAAGAAGCCGTTCGAGAAGTGTATATGGACGAAAAAATTGAAAAATATATTTTAGATATTATTTTTGCAACCCGTTATCCTGAGCAATACAAATTAGAAAGTCTTAAACCTTTAATCAGTTTTGGTTCTTCACCACGTGGAAGCATCAACTTAGCAACTGCCGCTAAATGTTATGCCTTTATCAAACGAAGGGGGTATGTAATTCCAGAGGATGTTCGCGCTGTTGTACATGATGTATTGCGCCACAGAATCGGAATCACTTATGAAGCCGAAGCTGAAAATATCACTTCTGTTGATATTATCAACAAAATCGTAAACGAAATAGAGGTACCTTAAATTTTTGTTCCAAGTTTAATGTTTCAAGTTCAAAAGTTGATTCTTACGAACCTGAAACCTGAAACCTGAAACCTGAAACAAAGAAAATGGAGACGAAAGACCTACTTAGTAAAGTTCGTAAAATAGAAATCAAAACCCGACGATTGAGCGATCATATCTTCTCGGGGGAGTACCATACGTCGTTTAAAGGTCGTGGTATGACCTTCTCGGAAGTCCGCCAATACCAGTTTGGTGATGATATTCGTGCTATCGATTGGAACGTTACGGCACGCTATAACGAAGCCCACGTAAAAGTTTTTGAGGAAGAACGCGAACTTACTATGATGTTGATGGTAGATATTTCGGGATCGGAAAGTTTCGGAACTAAAAACCAACTCAAAAGCGAAATAGTTACTGAAATTGCTGCAACAATGGCATTTTCGGCAACTCAAAATAACGATAAAATAGGGTTGATTTTGTTTTCCGATGGCATCGAATTGTATATTCCGCCTAAAAAAGGAAAATCCCATGTGTTGCGAATTATCCGCGAATTGATAGAATTCCAACCAAAAAGCAAGAAAACCAATTTATCGCAAGCCCTTAAATTTTTATCGGCAACGCAAAAGAAAAAAGCAATTGTATTTCTTATTTCCGATTTTATGGTAGAAGAAGATTACGAGAAAACATTGAAAATTGCAGGTAAAAAACACGACATCACCGGAATTCGAGTGTACGATATACGCGAAGAAAAAATGCCAAACATTGGGATGGTGGAAATGGAAGATGCTGAAACAGGTGAAATTCTAGTGGTAGATACAAGTTCCAAAAGCGTTCGCATGAATTATGAAAAAAACTACCACGAGAAAGTAACGTATTTCAAAGAGATATTTTCTAAATGTGGTTCGGGTACAGTAAATACTCGTGTAGATGAAAGTTATGTAACCAAATTATTGGGTTATTTTAAATCCAGATAAAATAAATATCCTAATAGGTTTTTTTTAACCTGTTAGGTATAACAAAATAAAATGAAGTTTAAATTAGTATTCCTATTATTATTTACATCAACACTTTTTGCCCAAAAAGTCACGACTTCTATTGACACGACTCGAAATAAAATTGGAGCCGAGTTCAAGATAACCTTGAAAGCATCAGTTACAAATAAAGACAAAGTTATTTTTCCGAAAGCAAAAAACTTCGGAGCTCTAGAAGTAATAAATTCCTATAAAATAGACACGGTAAAAACCAACGATAGATGGGAATTAATTAAGAAATATGGAGTAACCCAATTTGATTCTGGCAAATTCACTATTCCTAGAATTGCCATATTAATTAATGGGAAACCAACCTTTTCAGATAGTTTAAAAGTTGAGGTTTTCAATGTCAAAGTGGATACCTTAAAGCAAAAAATGTACGATGTTAAAGACGTTGCACAAGTAGAAACTTCTAGTAATTGGTGGAAGTACTTATTAGGAATTTTAATTTTAATAGGAATCGCAATATTGGTATATAGATTAATAAAAAAATACCAAAGCCGCCCTCAAGAAGAAGAAATAGTTTTTACTTCACCAATTGAAAAAGCAACTTCTCTTTTGCAACAATTAGAAACCAAAGAACTTTGGCAAAAGGGAGAAGTGAAATCCTATTATTCGGAACTTACCAATATTGCTCGAAATTATATAGAGGAAGAAATTGAAATTCCTGCAATGGAAAGCACTACTTCCGAACTTATTGCAGGTTTGCGAAAAGTTGCAAATCAAAAGAAACTGAAACTTTCCAAAGAAACTCTTGAGAATCTAGAAAAGGTTTTAATGCAAGCCGATTTAGTAAAATTTGCTAAAGTAAAACCATTAGATTTTGAAATAGAAGAAGATAAAAAACGTATTTCAAGTTCTATTGTTACCATTCACAAAGCAATTCCAACAATAGTGGAACAAAACGATGAATTGGAAGCATGGAACGAACAACAGCGCGAATTGGCAAGAATTCAAAAGTTGAAGAAACAAAAACAAGTTCGAATTATTACCACAATCGGAATTGTAATCACCGTAGTATTACTATCGTTATTGGCTTTAATATATTTTAAAGGATGGGATTATGTAAAAGATAATTTAATTGGCCATCCTACTAAAGAATTAGCGGAAGGAGAATGGGTATATAGCGAATATGGAAATCCAGGGGTAAGAATTGAAACACCTAAAGTTTTGAAACGAATGGATGTTACCAAAATCCTTCCTAAAGATACTTATGCTGTTTTGAAAGAAATGCAAATGTTTGGCTACGGAAGTATGATGGAATCCTTTAATATAGTAGTTTCCACAGTAAAATATAAAACGGAAACGGAAGTAAATTTTGATACCGTTTTAGAAGGAAACACCAAATCTTGGGAAGCAATGGGTGGTCAAAACATCCTATTCAAACAAGAAGATTTCAATACTGTAAAAGGCATTACCGGAGTTAAAGCATACGGAACGATGGTGATGTTGGATAAAATCCAAAATAAAAGTCAGAAATTGTATTACGAAATTTTGTTATTCAAACAAGATGGCGGATTACAGGAAATAGTGATTTCCTATAAAGAAGGAGATGAGTATGGAAAAAAGATTTTGGAGCGAATTATCAATTCGGTGGAACTTAAAAACGACAAGGAATAATGGATAAAATTACTTTTTTAAATCCGGAATTTTTTTGGTTGTTTTTGACACTTCCATTTGCAATAGCATGGCTTTTCTTTAAACGCAAGCAACAATCGGCAACTATAAAAATAAGTTCGGTTAGCGGTTTTAAAACCTCCAAATCGACTTTAGCAAAATTAAAACCTTATTTAAATGTTTTAAGAATTGCGGCTTTAAGCTCCTTGATAATTGCCCTAGCACGTCCAAGAACGGTGGATATTAGCAACCAAACCAAAACCACCAAAGGAATTGATATCGTGATGGCAATTGACCTCTCCAGCAGTATGTTGGCCAAAGATTTACGACCAAACCGAATGGAAGCCTTAAAGGAAGTGGCATCTAATTTTGTGGATGCTAGACCAAACGATAGAATTGGCGTGGTAGTTTATGCTGCCGAAGCCTATACAAAAACTCCTGTAACCAGCGATAAAGCCATAGTTAAGGAAGCCATTCGAGATATTAAATACGACAATGTACTGCAAGACGGAACCGGAATTGGTATGGGATTGACCACGGCCGTAAACCGTTTAAAGGATAGTAAAGCTAAAAGCAAGATTATCATTTTGCTTACCGATGGGGTAAATAATTCGGGATTTATTGAACCAGAAACTGCTTCGGAAATTGCAAAAGAATATGGCATAAAAGTATACACTATCGGATTAGGTTCTAATGGTATGGCCGAATTTCCGTATGCCTATGCTCCTAACGGAAAAGGATTTTTATACAAAATGATGCCTGTCGAAATTGATGAAAAATTAATGAAGACCATCGCTACAAACACAGGAGGAAAATACTTTAGGGCTAACAGCAATAGCAAGCTAGAAAGTATTTATAATGAAATCAATAAATTAGAAACTACTGATATACAAGAATTGAAATTCTACGACTATGATGAAAAATTCAGGCCATTTGTATGGATTGCAGGGATTTTATTGTTGTTGGAAGTTTTATTAAGAAACACCATTTTTAGAAGTTTTATATAAAAAGAAAATAGATAAAAGAATAAAGAAAATAGATTTTATGTTTTTAGACTCAGACCTAAAACCTAAAACCCAAAGAAAATGTACGAGTTAGAAGAAAAAGAATATTTGTATCTATTATTTGTTGTGCCAATGTTGGTACTACTGTTTCTGTATGTACAATATTGGAAACGCAAAAAACAGGCAGCTTTTGGCGATTTGGATTTGATTAAAAAATTAAGTCCGGAGAAATCGTTATTCAAGCCAACCTTGAAATTTGTTTTGATTGTATTGGGCTTGACCTTTTTAATTTTGGCATTGGTGAACCCTAAAATGGGTGTCAAAATGGAAAAAGTAAAACGCCAAGGAATTGATATTGTTTTCGCAATTGACGTGTCTAAAAGTATGCTGGCAGAAGACGTTGCTCCAAACCGTTTAGAAAAAAGCAAGCAAATCGTTTCGCAATTAATTAACCAATTGGGAAGTGACAGAATAGGAATTATTGCCTATTCGGGGAGTGCCTTTCCGGTATTGCCAATGACTTCCGATTATGCTGTGGCTAAGATGTTTTTGCAAACTATGAACCCCGGAATGATATCTTCCCAAGGGACTTCTATAGACCAAGCAATTGATTTGGCTGCCAATAATTTTTTTGACAAAAAAGACAAAACTAATAAGTTGTTAGTGATTATATCCGATGGGGAAGACCATTCGGATAATGCGCAAAACGCTGCCGAAGATGCTCAAAAATTAGGATTAAAAATAGTTACTGTGGGTGTTGGAACCGAAAATGGAGGACCGATTCCATTAAAAAGAAATGGTGTTGTAGAAAGTTTTCAAAAAGACCAAGACAACCAAGTGGTTATTACCAAAAGAAATGCTTCCGTTTTGGCGGCTATTGCCAAAAGCACTAAAGGTGGTGGTTATGTGGATGGAAATTCTACCAAAACTGTATTAGATTACGTAAAAAAAGTATTGGATAACACCCAAAAAACCGAATTTGAAGGCACGATGATGGCTGATTATAAATCGCAATTCCAATGGTTTTTAGGGTTTGGATTTTTCTGCTTGTTTTTGGATATTTTCTTAACAGAAAGAAAAACCAAATGGATTCGAAAAATGAATTTGTTTAATGAAGAAAAAAAATAACATAAAATAATCACGACTCGGCACCCCTCTCCTTTGGAGAGGGGCCGGGGGTGAGGTTTTGGAAGTTTAATATAAACTATTTTAACTCCCAAATTACAGGTTTAAATTATATGAAAAAATATATAGCATTTTGTTTAATTCTAATTTCTTTTGTGGTTAAAGCCCAAGAGAAGGATAGCTTTTTGCCACAAGGCAATGAAAAATTTGCCGATAAAAACTACGTTGATGCAGAGGCAGATTACCGTTTATCGCAAGCGAAGTTCAAAAAAAAATCTATTGCGTCCTATAATTTAGGAACCACCATTTACAAACAAAACCAACCTGCCGAGGCCAAATACCAATTTGAAAAAGCAATAAAAGACGCTAAAAGCAAACCAGAAAAACACCAGGCGTACCACAATATTGGTAATTCTATGATGAAAGAAAAGGATTATACCAATGCTATAGAAGCCTATAAAAATGCATTACGCAACGATCCGTCCGATGAGGAAACGCGTTACAATTATGCTTTAGCGAAAAAAATGCTGAAGGATAATCCGCCACCAAAAGATAAAAACAAGGATAAAGACAAGGACAAAAATAAAGATAAGAACAAAGACAAGGATAAAAAGGACGATAAGAAAGATCCTAACAAAGATAAAAAAGACAAGGATAAAAAAGACAAGGATAAAAAAAACGGCAACGACAAAAAAGATAAGCAAGACAAAGGCGATGACGAAAAACCACAACCCAAACCAAGCGGAGCGTCTAAACAACGAATTGAAAATCTTTTAGATGCGGTGAACAATGAAGAGAAAAAAGTGCAACAAAAGGTAAATGCTCAAAAAGTGCAAGCCAATCCGAAAAAACCCGAGAAAGACTGGTAATTAATTACAAATAAAAAATTACGAATTACAAAAATGAAACGATATTTAATCTTATTTTTAATAGCCTTCAACTCCCTGTTTGCTCAAGTAAAATTTGAAGCAAACGTGAGTAAAAACACCTTGGGATTAAATGAACGAGTGCGCATCGAATTTTCTATGAATGAAGATGGCGATAATTTTGTACCACCCAATTTTGAAGCCTCTGGTTTTAGAGTGGTAGGTGGGCCAAGCCAATCCATCAGCCAATCTTGGATAAATGGTAGAAGTTCCTTTCAAAAATCGTATACCTATATTTTATTGCCTTTGCAGAAAGGAAATTTGGTTATCCGTCAAGCAATTATTGAAATTAATGGGCAAATTTACAAGACATTGCCTATTAAAATCAACGTTACCAATGCAGTACAACAGCCTAATGATCCTAACGAGCCAGCAGCAGTAAAGGCGGATGACAATCTGTATTTGGTTGCCGACATTTCTAAAACAAATCCATACGTAAACGAACCTATTACTGTGGTTTACAAATTGTATTTTAGTTTCAACATCGGAATTACCAATTGGCGCGAATTAAACAAACCTAAATACAATGACTTTTGGAGTCAGAATATCGACATCAAACAATTAGTTGCCGAAGAAGGAATGTTTAAAGGCCAACGCTACCGTTATGTTGTATTGCGAAAAACCGTACTTTATCCACAAAAATCAGGTAAACTAGAGATTGAACCCCTTTCTTTGGATATTGATTGCCAAGTTCCAAAAGGAAGACCCAACTTTTTTGGGCAAGTGCAATTGGTGGACGATAGCAAACGTGTTTCTGCAGGAAGTAATGTAATTAACGTAAAAGCCTTACCAGAAGCAGGAAAACCAGAAGATTTTTCGGGTGCAGTAGGGAAATTTAATTTTAAAGTTACACCCTCTACAACAGGATTAAAATTTGGCGAATCTCTAGATTTGGATGTTTCCGTTACTGGTACTGGGAATCTAAAATTATTTAGTTTACCAAAACCAGTCGTTCCTTCTACTTTAGAAATGTACGACCCGCAACACAGTGAAAATGTATCGACTCCTCTTTCTGGAATGACCGGAAATATTGCCGATAAATACACTATAATTCCGCAATCGAAAGGAAATTTCCCAATAAAATCGATGCATTTCACCTATTTTGATTTAGGGACTAAAAGTTATAAAACCATTACTTCTCCCGAAATTATGTTGAATGTTTTAGACGGTCCAGGAATTGCTAATTCTGGTGCAACTACACCATCTGGAACTTCCAAAGTGGCAGTTACCGCCAACAAAGCATTTGCTTATATCAAACAAAAAACTACCTTAAAGCCCATGCAATCGGATGATTTCTTAGGTTCGGGATTGTTTTATACTTTACTAATTTTGCCATTTTTAGGAATTCCGGCATTAATTCTTTTTAGAAAAAGAAAAGAAGCAGAAGATGCCGATGTGATTGGAAATAAAAAACGAAAAACCAATGCATTGGCCAAGAAATATTTATCGGAAGCCCAAAAACAAATCCAACACAAAGAGCCATTTTATATTGCCTTGGAAAAAGCAATGCACAATTTCTTGAAAGCCAAATTGAGTATCGAAACGTCAGAAATGAGTAAAGATAAAATCTCTGAAATTTTGCTTACGCGAAATGCCGATGCCGCTACCGTGAAGGAATTTATCACCCTTACCGAAAGTTGCGAATTGGCTCGATATGCACCTTCAACAAGTGTTGCCATTCAGCAAGATTACGATAAGGCCGTAGAAATTATATCCAGTTTAGAAAAGCAATTAGCCTAAACAAAAGAAGGTAAAACATAATGCAGCATAATTCCTTAATGGTTTAAAAAAATGAAAAAATATATTATAATCTTAATTTTAATCTTCCAATTTTCATCGGCACAAACGGCTTTTGAAAAAGGAAATCAATTATATCAAAAAGAAAATTATACCGAAGCCATCCACAATTACGAAAGTGTTCTTGCTTCCGGAAAACATTCTTCCGATTTGTATTTCAACCTCGGAAACTGCTATTATAAATTGCATAAAGTAGCCCCAGCGGTTTACAATTACGAAAAGGCATTGCAACTTAATCCGAACGACGATGAAATAAAAACCAATCTCGATTTTGCGCGCAAAATGACTATTGACGACATAAAAGTGGTTCCTAAGGTTGGCTTTAGCAAATTGATTGAAGACTTTACTTCGAGTTATTATTACGATACTTGGGCTTGGATAGCCGTAGTTTTGGCATTTGTATTTTTATGCTTTTTTGCAGGATATTACCTCTCAGGAACGGCCTTTAAAAAACGAATTTTCTTCTCTGGAATGTTTTTCATTTTCCTCGGAATTGCAATAAGCGTTGCATCTGGAATTTACGAAAAAAACAGAATTGCTGCCGAAAAACCAGCAATCCTTTTTGCAGAAACCGCTTCGGTCAAAGGAGAACCTAAAGCAACTAGCCCTGAAACTATTTTACTTCACGAAGGAACTAAAGTATTTGTTTTAGAAAGTATTGCCAATTGGAAAAAAATCCAACTAACGGATGAAACCACAGGTTGGATAAGTGAAAACGCTATAAAAGAATTGAATTAAAACCTTAATTGTTCAGAAAGTAGTTTTCTAATAATTATATTTGAGGTTAAATAAATGGCTATAAACCTTTTTCCTCTTTCTTTTTTCATCTTCTGATTTCCTTATATAAATATAACATTGAAAGTGTAATATTGTAAAAATCAACACAAATTTAAATCACATATATTTTATACTGAATTTCTGATTATTTTTATCGATGGTATTTTTAAACAAAAAACCACCTACTAAAGTAGATGGTTTTGAGATGAATAATTTTATTTTATTATAAAAAAGCTGGAAAAAGTATTCTATAACCTCCTAAATCTGGTCCTTTTAAGTTAGAGCCATAAGTTGCATTGATTGCTTCAATAAATTTATTAGCGATTAGGGCATATCCTTTTGGACTTGGATGTACTCCGTCTAAAGAAAAAGCATTTCCGGTAACGTAAGTAGAAGTCATTGTGAAGCCATTATAAGCTATTCCACCATTAGCCACTTGCGACATGATTGTATTTGCATTTACAAATGCCAATCCTTTGGCTGCTGCTAAAGATTGAATAGTTGTATTGTAAGCATTTGTTGCAGCAACTACTTCTGCGGTTTCTGATGCGGTTAAAGTAGTGCTGTCTTGCATTGGATAAGAAACGCCAACAGTGTTAAAAGGAGATGGAGCACCTGCTTGTGTAGTTCCTATTACTGACTGTGCAGTTAACAAGATATAATCTCTAGTTGCGGGAACATTACTTGCATGTTTTGCTCTACCATATAAATTACCCACATATCCTGCAGTTGCAGCTCCTAATGCTGGAGTTAATGCTCCAGTAATATAAGTAGATAAGTTTGGTAAACTTTCGTCATTAATAAGCAATGGATTTTTTTCTGTTGTTGCAGGATTATTATCGTCTGCTACAATAGTTGCAAATCTATTTGGTTGACCTAAAGCTGTTGTAATTTGGTTAATTGCGCCAAACAATTGATTTAATTGTGCCGCACTTGCAGTAGGTAATCCTGGAATAGGATTAGTTGGAACCGTTGTAAAAAAGGGAACTGAAGTTACATAAGGAATATTAGCAATAACTCCTTTAGCACCATTAGCAGTTAAGCCATTTATTAAAGTATTATATACCGAAGCAAAAGCAGTTGGATCGGTAATGTCATTACTTCCATAAGTAGCAGGATTCATGTTTCCTGTTTGATTCACACCAGTTCCTCCTGATGTAGCATATGCTAAAACGTCATTGTTTCCTATCCAAAGTGAGAAAAATGTAGGGTTTTGAGCTGTTGCATCTCCTAATACAGTTGCAGAAGTAGAAGAAGCGAAACGAACAAAATAAGGATTAGCGTAAGATCCTATTCCTGCTGGATTTCCGTATGTATTAGATAATAAATGGAAACTTTTTGCTCCTGGAACTCCCATATTATTAAAAGATCCTGTTAGGTGCGTAAGGATTTCTGTACTTGGAGTACCGGAAACTGGCACAGGTGCAGAACCATTAAAATATAATCTAGGTCCACTAGCAACGGTTCCACCAACTTTAAATCCGCCGACATTATCTGCCATAAATGGAGTTGTAAAATCACCACCACCAATAAGTGCAAATTGTTGCGCTAAAAGTGCTGGGTAAGCACCTTTTTGTCCTTCTATAAAAAGAGCGCCATCACTATAACCTGAAGTTAAAGAGTTTCCTAATGCAACATATTTAGAAAAGTTAGCACTTCCTGAAGTTAATGGCAAACCATCCGAAGAATTAGCATCTGTGGTTACATCATCATTATTATTACAAGCTACAAAGGTTAATGAAACCAAAAATAGCCATTTGAAATTTTTTATCATAATAGTAGTATTATAGTTATTATTGAAAATTAAGGATTAATAGTTAAAGAAGCGAAATATTGACGACCAATTAATCCAGCTCCAAGAACTTGTTGGTATTCTTTTCCTCCAATATTAGCGGCTCCTAATTTTAATACTGCTTTTAATTTAGGAAGTGCATAGTTAACTTGAGCGTCAAGAACGGTTGCAGCAGAAATCATCCCATCTGCAAAAGTAGATTGCCATAAGTATCCTGTATTCCATCTTCCACTAATATTGAAACCAAGGTTTTTAATCAATTTATCGTTTCCGAAAGATGCTTTTACTCTATGTTTTGGAGTGTTAAATCCAGCTTCAAAACTTGGGTCTTTAGCTTGATCAAAATCAAATTGAGCATAGTTGTAATTAGCACTTACTTCAAAATTTTTATATACTTTTTTACCTACTCCTATTCCAAAACCTAAAGATTTGATTTCGATGTCGGTATTAGTATATAATTGATATACTCTAGTATCGCCGCTTAATACAGCTACAGCAGATTGGTATCCTAGATCTGTAGGGCCTGCAATAATATTTGGTGAATTAACAGCTGTTCCATAATATGGAGCAACTACATTTAAATTCCCAAGGAAGTTATTGTAAACATTATAATATCCATTAACATCAAAAGAGAATCCTTTGAAATCACCTCTATATCCTAAATCAAATGCTTTAACTGTTTCAGGTTTAACATAAGTTGCGTTAGATTTTTGGAGTAATGCTCCTGCTGCTACAAATCCAGCCGGTGTTGGATTAGCGCGATAAGCCGCTCCAAATGCTGAAGCTGATGCAGCAGTATACGAATTATTATAAGCATTTACACCTGTCATCACTACTGAGGTAGAACCACCTGTAAAAGCTTGTCCTGATATAGAAACTGGTAATGTTTCTGTAAATCTAGTTAAATTATCAGGAGCAGAACCAAGTAATACGGCACTACCTACGTTAAATCCAATGTATTGATCTTGTGTAGATGGATTACGAAAACCGGTTTGGAACGAACCTCTAAAAGTGTGATTTTTATGTTCTCCTGCAGAATAAACTGCTGAAAGTCTTGGCGAGTAATTACCTTGAAAGTTTTTAGATTTGTCGTAACGAACAGAACCTGTAAGTTTCAAACGATCTTCCATTAATTTCTTTTGTGCTTGGGTATATATACCATATTCATTATAGTATATAGGACCGTTAGCATCTGTGTAAATTCTACCATGAGAATTCAATTGGTATTGTCTAAAAGAACCTCCGACTTGAATTTCAACGGGTTTGAAAAGATCTTTAAAGTTATAATTAGCATCTGAATGGTAAATTCTAGAATTATCTACTAATTTAGAACCTGAAAGTACATCTGGATTAGCAATTACATTATTGAAGGCAGCTTTAAAAGCATCGGTTCCTGGAATTAATCTTCCAGTATCTGCTACAACTCTTGCAGCTGCGTGTGCTTGATCTGGAGTAGCGCCTCCTAAAGTAGACTGTATGTATTGTCCTGCATATTGACCAAACCAAGTGGCATCACTTTTCCATGCTCTGTTCACATTAAGTGCTGTGAATAACATGTCATAGGATTTTCCACCATCTTCTGTAGTAGTATATCCTCTTACGAAGAAGTTTTTCCCTTTGATTTCTAATTTATGTTGTTGCATAAAAAAGTCGTTCAAATAATAACGGTTGGCTCCTTGATAAACAGTATTACCAAAGCCAAATTTACTTTGCCAAATAATTTCTAATTTTTCATTACCTAATGGTCTGAAATGTAAAGAGAAATCAATTTTAGAATTTCTTACTTTATTATCTGTTAGGTCGGTTTCATTATAACCTGTTCTACTAACGTTATAATTTGGTAATAAATTTACAGCCGATCCAGGGATTAATCCCATAGTAGCTAAAGTTTGTCCTACATTTTTAATATTAGTAGTTGCTTCATCCCCATAAACGTTAAGACCATTATAATTATAATACGATCTGTCTTTTCCTGGATTGCTTAAATCTCTATAATCTGTTGCAAACCAGTCGGTTGCTTTCAAAAATGTAAAGTTAGCTTTAGCAGCAAAATGACTATCAAAAGCATGCGCTACTCTTACGCCATAATCGGCATAATCATTAGTTCCTGCAGCTTTTTGAGTAGTTTGACCATATTTTACATAAGCCGTAATTCCTTGACTTGTAAAAGGGCTTTTACTATTCATAAATAAAATTCCATTAAAAGCATTTGCACCATATAATGCAGAAGAAGCTCCTGGAAGTAATTCTACATTTTGCACATCAATTTCCGAAACACCAATCATGTTTCCGATAACGAAATTCAATAATGGCGAAGAGTTGTCCATTCCATCTACCAATTGCATAAAACGAGTGTTAGCAACCGTAGCGAAACCACGAGTATTGATGGATTTAAATGACATACTACTAGTATTCATTTGGACTTCTTTAAGGTTTTCTAGGCCATCGTAAAAAGTTGGAGATGCCGATTTCTTGATTTCTTTAATTCCCATTCTCTCGATAGTTACAGGAGATTCTTTAATTCTCTCTGGAGTTCTAGAAGCAGAAATTACGATGTCATCCAATTTAGTGTCTTCACTTAGTAATACTACATCAACCTTTTTAGAAAGAGCAGTAATTTGCATCTTTTGGGATGCATAACCAATGCTTGAAACTTCAATTGTAAACGGAAGTTTAGCAGGTGCTTTTAATACAAATTTTCCTGTGGCATCTGTAATGGCGCCCAAGGATTCGCCGGCAATTTTAATATTAACTCCAGGAATTGGTTCGTTTTTGGAGTCTTTTACCGAACCTGAAATTGAATTTTGAGCAAACGAAATGCCACAAAAAAGCAATGTCAAAATAAAATAATAAATCTTCATTAGGTTTAATTTTTGTTGGTTTAAGTAGCCAAAGTACAAATAATTTTTATATTACTAAAAAAAGAGGGGAATATTTTAATAATTGTCAATTTTATTGCCACTATTCTACTAATTCATATTTGCATTTTATTAATTTTTTCTTAACAAAATCGAGAAATATTTATTTTTTATAAGTTTTTGCTTACAAATAAATCAAGAAAATAAAATAAATATAAAAAAAGCGAAACCAAAGTTTCGCTTAAATTTATTTAATATAAAAAACGGAAATTATTCCACCGTAACCGATTTTGCTAAATTTCTAGGTTGATCTACATTGCACCCTCGCATTACTGCAATATGATAAGATAATAATTGTAATGGGATGGTAGTTAACAATGGAGATAAAGCATCAAAAGTTTCTGGAATCTCAATTACATGGTCGGCTAATTCTTTAACTTGACTGTCTCCTTTAGTAACAATAGCAATTATTTTTCCACTTCGGGATTTTATTTCTTGAATATTACTAACCACTTTATCATAATGCCCTTGTTTAGGAGCGATAACAATAACTGGCATTTTTTCATCTATCAAAGCTATTGGTCCGTGTTTCATTTCGGCAGCTGGATATCCTTCTGCATGAATATAGGAAATTTCTTTAAGTTTTAGCGCCCCTTCTAAAGCTACTGGAAAATTATACCCTCTCCCTAAATAAAGACAATTAGGAGCATCTTTATATATTTCGGCTATTTGCTTAGCAACATTATTAGTTTCTAAAGCTTCAGCTACTTTCTCTGGAATTAACTCTAATTCTTGTAAGTATCTAAAATAATCCGATGTAGAAAGGGTTCCTTTGGCTTTAGCCAAACGTAACGCTAACATAGTTAAAACTGTAATTTGTGTAGTAAATGCTTTAGTAGAAGCTACTCCAATTTCTGGACCGGCATGGGTATAAGCCCCTGCATTGGTCTCACGAGAAATAGAGGAACCTACAACATTACAAACTCCAAATACAAAAGCACCTTTTTCTTTGGCTAGTTTTATTGCCGCTAATGTATCTGCGGTTTCTCCCGATTGGGAAATGGCTATAACAATATCTTTACTAGTTATAATTGGATTTCTATATCTAAATTCCGATGCGTATTCTACCTCAACTGATATTCTTGCAAATTCTTCAATTACATATTCGGCAACTAAACCTGCATGCCATGAAGTGCCACAAGCTATTATAATAATTCTATCGGCATTTAAAAATTTTTCTAGATTATCTTCTACACCTGCCATTTGGATAATTCCTGTATTAGCATGAAGTCTTCCTCTATAAGTATCTTTAATAACGTTAGGTTGTTCGTAAATTTCTTTAAGCATAAAATGGTCGTATCCGCCTTTTTCTATTTGCTCTAAATTCATTTGTAATTCTTGAATATAAGGATCTACAAGAGAATCATCTTTTATTTTTCGAATTTTTAATGGCTTATTTAAACCAACAATTGCCATTTCTTCATCTTCCAAATAAATAGCATTAGAAGTGTATTCTATAAATGGTGTAGCATCGGAAGCAATGAAAAACTCATTTTCTCCAACTCCAATTGCTAGGGGGCTACCCAAACGTGCAACTATGATTTCGTCTGGCTTTTTCTTATCAAAAACACAAATAGCATAAGCTCCTACCACTTGATTCAAAGCGACTTGAACAGCTTTTCCAAGTTTTAACTTTTCATTTTTTTGAACCTCCTCAATAAGATTTACCAAAACCTCAGTATCCGTATCCGAAGAGAAAATATAACCTCTTTTTATTAATTCTTTTTTTAATGGCTCGTAATTTTCAATTATGCCATTATGAACCACGCAAATATCTCCCGAATTAGATACGTGTGGATGGGAATTGACATCGTTAGGGACTCCATGTGTAGCCCATCTAGTATGCCCAATACCTATTGATCCATTAGTTGTAATATCTAATGCTGATTTTTCTTCAAGATCAGAAACCTTGCCTTTTGTTTTGGAGATTTTTAAATTTTCTCCGTCATAAAGCATTAATCCGGCGCTATCATAGCCTCTATATTCTAGACGTTTGAGCCCTTTAATTACAATAGGGTATGCTTCACGGTGTCCTATATATCCAACAATTCCGCACATATCTTTAGGTATTAGTTAGTCGGGTTTAGTATAAAAAATTTCCAATTTTACTCTTTTGTTGTAGTCTGGATCTCCAACTGGAATATTACTTCCATATAAAATAGTCCCTAAAGGATTTACAACTGACATGACAGGAATATATTTGGATTGAACTGAATTAGTGCCGCTCCCACTTGTAAAAGGAGAATTTAAATAGGCATTAAAAGCATTCCCAATATTTTCAGTAACAACTAGTCCTAATCGAACGTTAGTGGAATCTTTAGTAACTCCAACGCCACCATATTTTATTAAATTTCTAATATGATTGGTGATATTAACCTTGTAAGTAGTTCCTTTCTCACTTACTTTAGCATTTACAATTTTGCCGTTTTGATCTAACAATAATCCTCCATGAGTGGATTTATTGAATTTAGGTATAATTCCTGTAGAATAATCGGTATAAAAATCTATTAATGGCCTTTTATTGGTTAAATCATACAAGAAAATTCTATTTGGTTCAATTGCATTAGCCATAGCAGATTTTGCAATGAAAAAAGTCAAATTGGCTTCATTAATTAACCATTTTTGTTGACCTGCTGCTGGATTTCTTAAATCATCCAATTCATCAGAAACATTATTTGGAGTATTTTCTTTAACTCCAGTAATTTTATTATATCCGTAATTATCCGTTTTATTAAACAAATCAATTACCCCCATAGATCCATCACCGCCTTTTAAGAAAAGATTTCTATCTCCCAAAGTTGGATTAGGAGTAACGTATCCTGGGAACGTATTTTCGTTGTTTAATAAATTAACCGTATTTCCAGAAAGATTTAACTTCATTGTTTTTCGGATAATTGTTGCATCTGTAAGAGAAGTCTTTTCTTTATAAACTATCGTTATAACCCCGTTTGTAAAATTCATCATGGCAAGCGTACCTTGATCTGGTGAATCAGCAGCATTTTCAACTTTAAAATAAAGCCCTTTAAAATAATTTTTAAATACATTATTGTTAAATAATTTGCCCGTTGGAGCTTGAAATATTTTTGCTTTGAAGAAATCTTTGTCTAAATTAAGAAACATTCCTGGTGCTTTTCTTTCAGCCACATCAGTAGTGCCTGGTGTACCATCTGCATTATTTTTGTATAACTTAATTTGACTATTTGTAAACACGTATTTATCGTTTTGACTATAATCGGGTGTTGTGATTTTTGGGTCAACACTTTTATTGTCATTATTCAACTTAAACCCACCATTATTAGAATCAAAATCTGGTTGTTGGTTAGAATAATATTTTTGTTGTTGTTGGAATCCGGTTGCAGGATCTAAAGTTTCTAGAAACTTTGTAGATTCGTAAACACTCAATTTAATTTTACCAGAACCTTTAAGCGAATCTAAAGTATAAGAACTATCTCCAGAGTCAGTATCGGTACTTACAAAAGTTGAAAAATAGGGAACATATAGATAAACCGAATCTATTTTAATATAGTTAGGGCTTGCTGTATTGGTTTCGTTAGGATCTCCATAAAACGTTGGGTTTTCAGAAGCTAATGCCAATTGCGTAACAAAACTTGCTTTGGTTTTTCCAAAAACAGGATTATTATAATATCCAAATTGGTTAACAGATAGATTATTAGTTTGAACGGGGCCTAAATTTTGGTTATAAGCAACCACATCCGAGTATGCTACGTCCATTCCGTAATGATCATTACCAGTTATGCCGGAACCAATTTCATTGATGTCTTTATCGCAAGAAGCAACAAGAACAATTATAAAAAAGGCCAAAAATGCTTTAAGAAAGAAATTGAATTTCATGTTTTGTAAATTATATTATAACATCTTTTTGTAAAAAGAAGTGTATGCCTCAGCAAACCCCTCTTTGGAAGCGAAAGGTAAAAAAGGTTTCTTGGAAGATTCTATAAATTTTGTTAAACTTGGGGAAAGATTTTCAGAAGCAATAATTACGGCATCCGAATGATTAATGGAGGTCTTTATTAAATTTTCGTAATTAGGAACTTCTAAATCTGCAATAGCCTCAGCGCCAATCCCGTCAAATTTAATTTTATTAATCATTTCAATATTCAATGTTCCTTCAAAAGACTGACCATAAACCGAAGTAACTATTTTTGTTTCCGAAAATAATGCTTCATCTTTATAAAAATGTTTCATGTAAACGGGAAGCATTGAAGCCATCCAACCATGAACATGAATAATATCAGGAACCCAGTTTAATTTTTTAACCGTTTCTACTACCCCTTTTGCAAAGAAAATAGCACGCTCATCATTATCTGGATACAAAACTCCATCTTCGTCAGAAAAAGTTGCCTTTCTCTTGAAATATTCATCGTTATCAATAAAATAAACTTGAATTCTCTCTTTTGGGATAGAAGCAACCTTTATAATCAAAGGCATATCTACATCATTTACTACTAAATTCATTCCCGACAAGCGAATAACTTCGTGCAATTGATGTCTTCTTTCATTGATATTTCCATACCTAGGCATAAAAATTCTAATCTGTCCTCCTTGGTCATTAATCATTTTTGGCACGTCATAAGACATTAGAGAAACTTCATTCTCAGCCAGATACGGCACCACCTCAGATGACACATACAATATCCTCTTGTCTTCCATAAAAACTTTTATTTACTTATTGGCAATAAAAAACATGCAAAATTACGAAAATTTATGCAGATATTTACTAAAGTAGTAAGTTTGTACCCTATTTTAATCCAAAAGACATGCTCATTTTCAATAACAAAGGCGATTTAAACAAGCACTTACAAGTTATATCCAACAATAATTCCACCATAGGATTTGTACCAACAATGGGGGCTTTGCATTTAGGCCATTTATCTTTGTTGGAGAAATCTATACAAAATAACATCCATACGGTAATTAGTATTTTTGTAAATCCTACGCAATTTAATAATCCTGAGGATCTTGAAAAGTACCCAAGAACCATAGAAAATGATATAGAAAAAATAAAAACAGTATCCGATAAAATCATTTTATATGCGCCAACGGTAGAAGATATTTATGAAGGAAATACTGCTTCACAACATTACGATTTTGATGGTTTGGAAAATCAAATGGAGGGCAAATTTCGCCCCGGTCATTTTGACGGAGTGGGCACAGTAGTAAAACGTCTTTTGGAAATTATAAAACCAACGAATGCCTATTTTGGCGAGAAAGATTTCCAACAATTGCAAATTGTAAAAAAATTAGTCGCAAAAGAAAAAATCCCCGTTACCATTATCGAATGTCCTATTTACAGAGAAACTAATGGCTTAGCTATGAGTTCTAGAAACGAACGACTGACAGTAAAAGAGCGCGAAAATGCTTCTATTATTTTTAAATTATTAAATCAGTCAAAAATACTTTTTGGCACGAAATCTGCTACAGCCGTGATAGATTTTGTTGCGAAAGCATTTGAAAAATATCCAGATTTTGAATTAGAATATTTTGAAATTGCCGATGAAGAAACGTTATTGCCTTGTATTATTAAAAGCGAAAACAAAAATTATAGAGCTTTTATTGCCGTTTTTGTGAACAAAATAAGATTGATTGATACTATTTCGCTAAAATAATTTAACTTTGCACCATGCAAATTCAAGTTGTAAAATCAAAAATTCATCGCGTTAAAGTAACTGGCGCAGATTTAAACTATATCGGTAGTATCACTATCGACGAAGCTTTAATGGATGCCTCTAACCTAATTGAAGGCGAAAAGGTTTCTATTGTTAACATTAATAATGGTGAACGTTTTGAAACGTATGCCATCAAAGGAGCACCAAATTCTGGCGAAATTACCCTTAACGGACCAGCGGCAAGAAAAGTGCATGCAGGCGACATCATTATTATTATTTCTTACGCTACTTTAGATTTTGAAGAAGCAAAAACATTCAAACCTTGGCTCGTTTTTCCTAATGAAAACGACAATTCCTTGAAATAAATTTTGAAAAATCACCTTAGTAAATGGTTGTCAATTATCATTCCTATTGCTTTGGGCATAGGTATAATTGCTTACCAATACAACAAATTTACCGAGGCACAGATAAGCGAAATTGAAGGATATTTTAAAAACGCCAATTACTATTATGTTATTTTGGCAGTTTTTATTGGCTTTGTTGGCAATGCCACTCGAGCCTATAGATGGAAATATATGTTAGACCATTTGGGTTACGAATCTTCTTTTGCAAATAATTTCATGGCGGTTAATATTGGTTATTTATTGAATTTAACCGTACCAAAATCGGGAGAAATCACTCGAGCTGTTATCGTAAAAAAATACAACAACATCCCGTTTGATAAAGGTTTTGGAACCATAGTTGCCGAACGAATTATCGATATGTTTTTCTTGTTATTCTTCATGTTGCTAGCAGTGGTTTTACAATTCAAAATTGTTAAAGAATTTATTTTAGATAAAATGCCTCTGCATTTAATAGCAATACTGTTACTAGCGGGAACTCTATGTTTTATTGCTTTTATTTTAGTTTACAATTATTCCAAACTGAAAATTGTTACTCTTTTTAAAGAAAAAATTTCAGGTTTAAAAGAAGGTTTGTTGAGTGTGGTTCATATGGAGAAAAAGTGGAGGTATTTTTTTCAAACAATACTCATTTGGGGTTCGTATATTCTTACTTATTATGTAGCAACCAAGGCAATTTCCGAAACTTCTATACTTACTATTGGCGCTATCATAACCTCATTTGTTGTAGGAAGCATTGCCATAGCCTTCACCAATAGCGGTTTTGGTGCTTACCCTTTTCTCACTTCTAAAGTCTTACTTTTTTACGCTATTGCTGAACCTATAGGAACTGCTTTTGGTTGGATTATTTGGACTTCCCAAATGCTTTTAGTATTAATTTTAGGATTACTTTCCTTCTTATTTCTTCCTATTTTAAATAGAAAATAATTCTTATCTTGCTAGACTTTAAACTCTTTTATTAGAACTTTAATTTCTAAATTTATATGAAAAAAATTATCCTTTTATTGGTGGTTATTTTAAGCTGCAACGGATACTCTCAAAAAGTAAAAGATAGCGTTATGTTTAAAAAACAAAAAGTCTATCGAGAATTAACTATTTCCCTCCCACCATCTTATACTAGAGAAACTAAAAAAACCTATCCTTTATTATTTTTATTGGATGGTGATTATCTTTTTGATCCCTTCCAAGGTGCTATAAGCTACGGTAACTATTGGGATGATTTACCCGAAGTAATAATTGTGGGTTTAACACAAGTAAACGAACGCAATGACGATTGTACCATTGACGAAACCACAGGATTACCTGACGGTAAAGGCGCTGATTTTTTTGAATTTATTGGTGGCGAATTGATGCCGTACATTCAAAGTAAATACCGAATTTCTCCTTTCAAAATTATTGCAGGCCATGACGTAACAGCTAGTTTTATGAATTTATATCTATACAAAGATGCCCCTTTATTTAATGCTTATATTTCGTTAAGCCCGGAGCTTGCCTTAGATATGGAAACCCGCATTCCGGAAAGATTGGCAACTTTTAAACAAAATATTTTTTACTATCAATCGTCTTCCGATGGGGATATTAAAAAAATGAAGTACAAAATTACTACTATGGATGAAAACATAAAGGCAGTCGTAAATCCTGCTTTGAATTATAAATACGATGATTTTAAAGAAGCATCTCATTATTCGTTAGTCTTGTATTCTATTCCGAGTGCATTGTACCAGTTTTTTGCTTCCTACCAACCTATTTCTACAACAGAATTTCAAGAGAAAATTGTAAAATTAGAATCGGGTTATGTAACGTATTTAAAAAATAAATACGATATGTTAGAAAAAGCATTGAGCATTAAAATGAATATCCGAATTAATGATTTTAAAGCAATTGAAGCAGCAATCTTAAAAAATAAAGCCTATCCCGAATTGGAACAATTAGCACAACTTTCGCATAAAATGTATCCAAGAACGATGCTTGGCGATTACCAAATGGCTCTTTTTTATGAAAATACTGGCGATATAAAAAACGCAGTTAAGTACTATCAAAATGCATTTCAATTTGAAACTATAGGCGATTTAACTAAAGACATGATGTTGGATAAAGCAGCAGAACTACGTGCTCAAATAAAAAAATAATGGCCAAGATTAAAACTTCCTTTTTTTGTCAGAATTGTGGCACCCAATATGCCAAATGGCAAGGACAATGCAATGCCTGCAAAGAATGGAATACTATTGTAGAAGAAGTAATTCAAAAGGAAGAAAAAACCAGTTGGAAAACTACTTCGGAAATTAAAAAAACACCTAAACCTCTAAAAATTGCCGAGATTGATTCTTCGCAAGAAGTGCGCTTGGATACTTTGGATGGCGAATTAAACCGAGTGCTTGGCGGAGGAATTGTCCCAGGATCTTTAATCCTTCTGGGAGGGGAACCAGGAATTGGAAAAAGTACTTTATTGCTTCAAATATCTTTAAAACTACCATACAAAACTTTATATGTTTCGGGAGAGGAAAGTCAGAAGCAAATAAAAATGCGTGCCGAAAGAATTACTCCAGAAGGCGATAATTGTTATATTCTTACGGAAACCAAAACACAAAATATCTTTCGACAAATTCAAGAAATGGAGCCTGAAATTGTAATTATTGATTCCATTCAAACACTGCATACCGATTATATTGAATCTACTGCCGGGAGCATTTCTCAAATTAGAGAATGTACTGCCGAACTCATAAAATTTGCAAAGGAAACCAACGTTCCTGTTATTTTAATTGGACATATTACCAAAGATGGAACCATAGCTGGGCCAAAGATTTTGGAGCACATGGTAGACACCGTTTTGCAATTTGAAGGCGATAGAAATCATGTGTATCGAATTTTACGAAGTTTAAAAAACCGATTTGGTTCTACTGCCGAATTAGGTATATATGAAATGCAAGGTTCGGGTTTGAGAGAAGTTTCCAATCCATCGGAAATATTGCTTTCGCATCGCAAAGAAGAACTTTCAGGAACAGCCATTGCTTCTACTTTAGAAGGTATGCGTCCGTTGATGATTGAAATTCAAGCATTAGTATCTACAGCGGTTTATGGAACTCCGCAACGAAGCACCACGGGTTATAATGCCAAAAGACTGAACATGCTCTTGGCGGTTTTGGAAAAACGTGCCGGATTTAGATTAGGCACCAAAGACGTTTTCTTAAACGTTACCGGAGGAATTTCAGTGGACGATCCCGCAATTGATTTGGCGGTGATAGCCTCTATCCTTTCCTCTAATGAAGATATTGCTGTTGGAAAAGATGTGTGTTTTGCTGGGGAAGTAGGACTTTCAGGGGAAATTCGACCAGTAAACAGAGTAGAACAACGCATTCAAGAAGCCGAAAAACTAGGATTTGCAACGATATTTGTATCCAAATACAATAAAATATCCACGAAATTTCCAGGTATAAAAGTAGTTTTAGTTTCTAAAATTGAAGAAATAGTAGAGCATTTATTTGGTTAAATTATAACGAAAATTTTAGACTAAAAGAGTCGTTTTTCGGGTGAAAAGAGTGAAAAACGAGTCTAATTTCACCCTTTTATTATGAATTTTCAGGTTTCGAAGCTGAGCACTGAACACTGAATGCTGAACACTTAAACTAAGGAGCTGGATTCGGTATTAACTCTTGAATTTTATTAATTTCTGCTAGCACTTCCGGAGATAAAACCACTTCAAAAGCATCAATATTTGCTTTCAATTGCTCTAAAGAAGTGGCGCCAATTATGGTAGAAGTTACAAAACTTTGTTGGTGTACGAATGCTAATGCCATTTGAGCAATTGTCAAATTATTGGCTTCGGCTAGTTCTTTATACAATCGAGTGGCTTTCACTGCATTTTCACCTGTATATCTTGTAAATTGAGGGAATTTTGAAATCCGGTATTCCGGATGGCTTCCGTTTAAATATTTACCAGATAGTGTTCCAAAACCTAAAGGGGAATAGGCTAAAAGACCTACTTTTTCGCGTATACAAATTTCCGAAAGACCCACTTCAAACAAACGATTTAATAACGAATATGGATTTTGAATAGTAGCAATTCTTGGCAAATTATTCTTTTCGCTTTCTTGTAAAAAACGCATCACGCCATAAGGATTTTCATTAGAAACTCCGATGTTTTTTATTTTCCCTTCTTTTATTAATGCCTCATAAATAGATAAAACTTCGGCAAAATTATCCTGCCAATTGGTATCGATTTTAGTCAAACCACGTTGGCCAAACATGTTCATAACACGTTCAGGCCAATGCATTTGATATAAATCGATAACATCTGTTTGTAAGTATTTCAAACTCAAATTAACCGCATCGTTAATACTTTTCTTAGAAAAATCTAACGGTTGACGAATGTATTCCATGCCGCGATGGGGTCCTGCAATTTTAGTAGCAACCACCAACTTTTGTCTTTCGGAAGAACCTATTTTGTGCAACCAACTTCCAATATGACGTTCGGTGCTTCCAACTATTTGTGCGTTTCCACCAATAGGATACATTTCGGCAGTATCAATAAAATTAATACCTCGCTCTACAGCATAATCCAATTGGGCATGCGCTTCGGCTTCCGTATTTTGGTTGCCAAAAGTCATGGTTCCTAGACAAATACTACTAATTTTTAGATCCGAATTGGAAAGGTTAGAATATTTCATTTTGTTTTTGTAGTAAATAATTAACTGCAAAAATACATTTTAGAAAACATTTCATAGTCTAACATTTGTTAAACAAATGAAAAATTTAATAATGAAGTCAAATTTCTCTGCTAAAGCATTTGTTTTATTTGGTAATTTAATACTCGTTGGTCTTTATTCCTGATCTTAGCAATAGGGGTAAAAGATTAATTTCAAATTATCTTGAAACCATAATACAATATCTGTTTATCAAAACAATAAACACACAATAATAAAAGTTATTTTCAAATGAAATAAGCAACTTTATATCAATAAACCTAGACAATTGAATTTAAGAACAAACTTGCGCTTAAAATCTCTAAAAACAAAAACGCCTTGCTATTTCTAACAAGGCGTTTACTATTTATTATAAATTCTTTATTTAACAATCAAGAATTCAGATCTTCTGTTTTTAGCATACTCTTCTTCGGTACAAGGGTTGCAAGGAACCACTGGTTCGCTTTCTCCAAATCCTTTTCCAGTAATACGTTCTGCAAGGATTCCTTTAGAAATTACATATTGAACGGTTGCTTGTGCTCTTCTATCCGATAAAGACAAGTTGTATTCGTCGCTACCTCTACTATCGGTATGAGATTTAGCAAAGATTATTAACTTTTCATTGCTTTTCATTACTTGAACTAATTTGTCTAACTCAAAAGCACCTTGTTGCGTAATATTACTTTTGTCGTAATCAAAATAAATTGGTTGTAATACAATTGCAGTAGGTGTAATAATTACGTCAATAGGTTGTAATGGCGCAGGTAATTTAGCTGTAGGTCCTTTGCTTTTTGCAACGGCAAATACATTCCCTTCAAATCCTTCTTTGGATGCTTGAATAGAATAAGGTGTTTCACATTCAATTTTAAAATTAACTTCTCCTTTAGAGTTAGAAGTTTCAGTAGAAATAATATTGTTTTTTGCGTCTAATATAGCAACTTTAGCATCTGCCAAGATCTCTCCTGTTTTAGCATTAGTAACAACTACTAATAAATCAACAGCACAAACTGGCTTGGCTAAAAAGATGTCGTCGGTACCATTTCTATTACTAGAAAGGAAACCAATATTTTTAGCTTTATTAAAGGTAAAGTCGAAATCGTCTTTTTCAGTGTTTAAAGGTTTAGCCATGTTAATTGCTTCAGTTCCTTTTGCTAGATCAATCTGGAAAATATCCAATCCACCTAATCCAGGTTTTCCGCTTGAAGCAAAATACAAAGTAGTATTATCCTCTGCAATAAATGGGAAACTTTCATTTCCTTCTGTGTTTACTTTAGGGCCTAAGTTTTCAGGCTTTCCAAATTCACTACCAGTAACAGAAACTTTCCAAATATCTACACCACCTATACTTCCGGGCATATTAGAAGAAAAGTAAAGTGTTTTACCGTCTCTACTTAAACTTGGATTACTTAGAGAATACTCTTTACTATTAAAAGGTAAAGATTTAATATTAGACCAAGTATCCCCAGATTTAGTCGCAACATATAAATTGTTTCTACCTAATTGAAGATGGTTTGTTTTATCTTTTTCGTAAACATTCTCTCTAAAACTATCACTAGAAAAATACATTGTATTACCATCTGAACTTATAGTTACAGGTCCGTCGTGTTTTTTGTGATTTATACTTACTAAGGGAGTAGGTTGAGAAAAATTTCCAGAGTCTCCCATAATGGAAGTATAAACATCTAAGAAAGGTTCGCCACTTGCACCATAATTTTTTCTAGAGCCATTTCTTGCACTTGTAAAATATAAAGTTTTGTCATACAAAACAGCTCCAAAATCCGATTTATCCGAACTTATTGGCAATGCTTCTACAGTATAAGTAACTCCTTGAACTAATTTAGGAACATAATTAGGATTTTCTTTAAATGTTTTAGCTCTAAAATCATTTGGAGCCATAGATACAAACTTGTTCATTTGTTTGTTGGATTCTTCATACTTTCCACTAGATTTGAGCATTTGAGCATATCTGAAATATGTTTCCGCATCTTGAGGAGTTAATGTTGCTTTAGCATACCATTTAATAGCATCGGCAGTATTAAACATATTGTAATAGGTATCTGCCAATTGCTTGTAAACATAACTATTAGCCTTACCGTCATCTACCAATTTTTGATATTCCTTAATTGCTTTAACGTATTCGTATCTTTGGAATAATTTATCGGCAACTTTGGTGTCTTGATTTTGAGCAATAATAGAACTACTTATTGCAAAAAAACTTAATACTATATATAGATTTTTCATTTTTATACTATGGTTTATGTTAGAAATATCTTGGAGATTGGGATACTTTTTTCGGGAAATTCAAATTAAACAAAATCATTATCTCGTGAGAAGATGGTGTTGTTATCTTTAAATCAGAAACTATATGATCATAAGCATACCCAACTCGTAAACTTGGAGTTACAGCGTAATTTACCATAGCTCCAAAGGAGTCTTGTAATCTATAAGTACCTCCAACTTCAAATTTATCATTAAACAAGAAGTTTGCCGATAAATCAATAGATACGGGTGCATTTAAAGCTGACTTGATCATAGTAGAAGGTTTAAATTTAAGATCTGGATTGATATCGAAAACATATCCACCTGTAATGAAATAATGCAAAGTTTCTGTACCATAGTGAACTCCACTATAAGTTAAATAACTTGATTTTAACATGTTCGGAACAGATACGGCAACATAGTATTTATTGGTATAATAAAAGAAACCAGTACCCATATTTAAAAAAGATTTGCTTGCATCTTGTTTGAATGCAGGATCATTAGCATCTGGAACGTGAAATTGACCAATATCTTGCAAGCCTACTTTATGGAAAGTTCCTCCGCCTTTTAAACCAAATGCTAATCTGCGATCACCACCGAGATTTAAGGTATAAGAGAAGTCGGCATAAACGTTAGTTTCTTCTACAGGGCCAATTTTATCATTTACTGCAGATAATCCTAATCCAACATTTTTTCCAACAGGACTATTGATAAAAAAGGTTCCTGTAGTAGGAGCTCCTTCAATTTCTACCCATTGTTTTCTATAAAGCACCCCACCCGACATGTTTTCTTTAGAACCTGCATAAGCAGGGTTCATAATACTCATATTATACATGTATTGTGTATATTGGGGGTCTTGCTGCGCTTTTACATCCACAAAGGTCAATAATGCTAACGCAATTAGGAAATATGTTTTTTTCATTTTATGAAGATTTATCATTTTTACGTTAATAATTATTTAGAATCTCTGTTAATATAAATCCATCCTGTTTTGCTAGGTTGATTGTTTTTAAAGTCAATCACATAGTAATAAGTTCCATCTGGAAGGTCGTTTCCAGCATCCGATTGTCCAATCCATTCGTTGGTATAATCCATTTTAGAATACACTTTTATTCCGTATCTATTGAAGATTTCCAATTTTTGCACATTCATCAATCTTAAATCGAAGAAGTCATTTAGAGTATCATTATTTGGAGAGATTCCTTTTTGGATATCACAATAAATTCTATCCACCATTATGCTATGACTTTGAACACATCCGTTAACATTTACTGCTACTGAGAAGGTAGCTGGTAATGGTGAAGGTGAAGTCAAACCACTAATATATGTAGTTGCATCAAAAGTAGAATTTGAACCTATAGTAGCTAAAGAAGGATTTAATGTCCAACTATAATTAGCAGAATTTACATCAAACGAACTGTTAGTAGGAATAACTTCTAAAGTGAATTTATTATCCAAACATTCTCCGTTAAGAGTAAAATCAAATGCTGGAATAAAAGTAACCGTTCCAGATGCACTTACACTAACACAACCTGAAACGGTATTAGTAATAACCACTGAATAATTTCCTGCTATTGTTGTAGTAACTGTTGCAGAAGTTCCTGGGTTAGATCCAACAGGGCCAGACCACGCATAAGTATAGTTTCCTGAAGTTGATGGCGTAGCATTTATAGTTGCAGTAGCGCCTTGACAAATAGTATCGCTAGATACTGTAACAACAGGGATAGCATTAACAGTTACTGTTCTTGTAGTTTGACATCCATTACTATTCGTATAAGTAATAGTTGTTGTTCCAGATGCTATAGCGGTAACTAATCCTGTGTTACTAATTGTAGCAATAGAAGCATTAGAAGAACTCCAAGAATTGGTAGTAGCCGGTGAAGCACTTCCTGATAACTGTGTGGTATTTCCTGCACACACAGTCAAAGTGCCAGTTATAGTTGGTAATGCATTAATTGTAACAATAGCTGTTTTTTGACAACCATCACTATTGGTATAGGTAATAGTTGTTACACCAGATGCTACAGCGCTAACTAAGCCCGTTCCGCTAATTGTAGCAACAGAAGTATTAGAAGATGCCCAAGCATTTATGGTTGCAGGAGTAGCGCTTCCTGTTAACTGTGTGGTATTTCCAACACATGCATACAAGGTACCTGTTATTGTTGGCAATGCATTTATTACCAAAGTTGTAGTTGTACTTCCTGCATCCAAACATAGTGCTGAATTTGCAAGCACTGCATATGTAATTTGGTATGTTCCTGGTAAAGCTGTTGCTAAATTAACTACACCTGTAGATGCATTAACATTTAAACCAGTTCCAGAAGTTAACGAATAAATTCCTCCGGTTGTAAAACCTGCTGCAGAAGTATTAGGTGTTAAGGTTGGAGAAACATTAATACAAACTGGACTAGTATAATTAAAAGTTGTAACCGATGGGTTAAGTACAGGTGTATTTAAAGTAACAGGAACTATAACTGAAACACATCCAGTTACTGTATCTTGTACCGTAATATTATGTGTGCCAGGAGTCAATCCGGTAAAAATTGGACTAGTTTGGTAAGTTCCACCATCTATACTGTAAGAATATTGTGAATTATTAAAAGGGGTAAATGTTCCAATATTAGTATAATCTTCTGGGTCTAAAGCATTCCAATCTGAGGCATTCCATGTAGAACTTGGGTTAGGTAAAGGAGTTGCGGAAGCAAGTCTTCTATAGGTATAGCCTGGTGCATTAAGAGGTGTAAAATCAATTCCATCTTGTCTTCCCCAATTATCTACAACTACATCTAGATTGGTTGTCAATCGGATATTGTCATTGCTGTTAATACCATTGCATCCAGAAAAGATCTGGTTTGGAATAACTCCTCCTTGATTTGTATCAGAACTAACTTTAATAACATTAGTAGTATTATTTGCAATTATACCAGACAAGATTAAATCACATTGTGGCGTAGTTTGACCGTTTGTATAGACTTTCAATTTATAATTGCTTAAATTTTTTGAACTTCCTGTTCCATTAAAAATTTCAACATAAGTAAGTGAACCAGAATTAGCGTCTGTTACTTCCGAAATAAATAAATTAGTTGGCACAACTGAAGAACCTGGTATAGGAGAAGTAACTTCTACAGATCCTGTTCCAATAGCACAAGTTGGTTGGGTTAGTACAACTACTGTAGGAGTAGCAACAGAATTAACCGTTACATAAATAGATATTTGTTCTGCACATTGATTGGCATCTGGATTAAAAGTATATTGTGAAGTTCCTGCTACACTAGTATTAATTATTGGTGGCGACCAAACTCCTGTAATACCTATTGTATTAGAAGAAGTTGTTTGCAATACAGGTGCTGTATCTCCTAAACAAATTGGAGCAATTGGAGCAAATGTTGGAATAATTGAGGAGTTAAAAGCAACCGTTCCAGAAGCACTTGCACTAGAACAACTTGTTACCGAATTTGTAATGATAACAGAATAAGTACCTGCAACAGTAGTATCAAAATGATCTACGTTTCCAGGGTTAGAAACTCCTACGGGATAAGACCAAGCATAAGAATAAGTACCTGCAATTCCAGGAGTAGCTGTAACCGTTGCGGGTAAACTTATACATACTGTTGGGCTATTAACCGAAACAGTAGGAATACTTGGGTCAACTAACACTATAGAAGTAGTATTAGGATACACACAACTATTTAAGACAATTGAGAAATTAGAATAATTTGCAGCATTCAATCCAGTAATAACTATTTCTCCAGAAGCATTAGAAGTTAAATTTAACGGTCCAACAGGAGTTGAACCATGTTGGTAAGAAACCCCATAAGTAGTACTAGTCGCTAAACCAGAAATAGTTATAGTTCCATTTGCACCACTACAAGTAGTAGGATTTGTGCTTGCATAAGTTGGCTGCGCTAGTATAGTAAATGTAGAAGTAAAATAGGCTCCATTATTATCTATTACTATATTTTCATCACATCCAGATACATTAAATGAACTTCCTGAAATATCATAATAAACTTGTAAAACATAATTTCCTGGAGCGTAAGCCGTTAAATTAACCGGAGAATATGGAGTTGTAGTCCCATCGGCAACTACTCTATGCCATTTTTGATCCCCTGTGTTACATGGACCTCCAGATGGGAATGAACCTCCAGAACAGTTGTCAAAGAATGGTAAATCCATGATTTGAAAAGTACCTGGTGTTGTAGTTGCAGGATAAATTCTATAATTCAATCTTGCACTACAAACATTTGCTGTAGTCGATTTAAATGTTTTAACTTCTGCTCCTCTTAAAATAAAGGTATTAGAGTTTTGAACATAAGTACCTAAATTAGAGTTTTGGAAAACATTCCCTGCTGGCCCTATAATATCAGGACCTGATCCAACAGTATTAAAGAAATTAGAAGTAGAACAGTTTTGCAACCAAACTGCATTAGCAAAACTACCAAATGCACAATTTGTGTTAACTGTTACGTTTAGTGTAGTTAAACTTGCACATTGGCCAGCATCTGGATGAAAGGTATAAGTTCCAGAAGCGGTATTACTTACTGTAGATGGTGTCCAATAACCTGTTATCGGTGGAGTATTAACAGATGCAGTAGGCAATACTGGGGCTGGAGCTCCAGAACAAATTGGGGCTGGAGTCACAAATAATGGTGTAATACTGTTATTTACAGTTACATCCATTGAAGCTGAATTTGCACATTGCCCTAGAGTAGGAGTAAAAGTATAATGTACTGTTCCTGTCACAGAAGTGTCAATACTTGCAGGTGACCAAACCCCTGTTATACCTATTGTATTAGTAGAAGTTGTTGGTAATACTGGAGGCATGTTCGCTCCAATACATAACGGTTGAATTTGTGTAAATGTAGGAGTAACTGGAGTGTTAAAAGTAACATTAATACTATCAGACGATGTGTTTAGTCCGCATGTTATAGTACATGTATAGGTTCCTGATTGAGTTACAACCAATGACGATCCTGTTTGGCCAGGAATTAAAGTTGATCCGTTAAACCACTTATAAGAAGTAGCTCCTTGATTAGAAGAAGTTATTGTATAACTTGTTTGATTACATAATTGTACGTCTGGTCCAAGAACAACACTACATACTATATTACAATCTGTAGAACCCGCTCCTGATCCTCCAAGATTTGTTTGATTAAAAATAACTGTTCCAGGTTGATTACTAAAATTAGTTATAAGTACTAAATAATAATTACCTACAACTGCATTAGGAATAGTGAAATTTTCTGTCGCAGCAAAAGAGTAGCTACATCCAGCTGTATTATCCGAAATGGTTGTGTTTCCAGAAGGAAAATCATACAAATTATTACACATCGTGCTATACTGACTAGGCGTAAATGGTCCCCAGGCTATAAAATCAACATCTTGATTATCATATAATGGAGCATTACTGCCCTGATGGATTGTAAAAGCTAAATTTCCGGACGCTTGAACTTGCATATAAAACCAAGCAGGATTTGGAGTTGTAAATAAACAACCTATTTGTCCATAGCTAGGAGCTCCTGTAGTATTAACATATGTTTGTCCTGTTGCCCCACAGAAAGGCTGAGAATCTGCACAAGATACGGCAGTGAAAAAAGTTTTAGGACCACTCCATGGACTTGTACTCGTTGAAGAACATACAGCTCTAACATAAAACTCATAATTTGTACCTGGAATTAAACCCGTAGCAATATATGGTAAAGAAGTTACAAGAATACCAGTAGTGGTTGGAACACCTGTTCCGGATGGTTGAATAATTACCTCCCAAGAAGTTGCAGTGGTTGTGTCTGGATTTTGGGGTTGTGTCCAATTCAAAGTTGCCGTTGTTGAGCTTGCGGTAACCGATAAAGTTTTAGGTTTTGAACATAATGGAGCTGGAGCACATGTAATATTAGCTAGCCAGCCTCCTGTACTTACAGAGGCGTCACTTCTAAATCTAAAAGTTAAACAACCATCAGTACTTGATGAAGTAAAAGGACCAGGTAAATTTGCGCCAGTTAAAGTTCCCCAATAAGACCCTGCAACTCCTCCTGGAACATTTCCTACTCCATTTGAACTTGCTAATATAGGAGCGGTATTTGAATTTCCATCAAAAACATATAATCCATCCCAAGTTGACTCAGTAGCAAAATTAACAAAAATTACTGTTACTTGTTCCCCTGGTATATTTGGACAAATTGTTACTGTTGAATCGGAGCTTGCTGGATAAGACCCAGCTGTTGTCCCTGGTAGATTAGTAAATTGTCCTCCACAAATTGGAGGTGCTATAGGAGTTGTTGCAGATATTGGCCCAGTCCATGAACTAGAACTTGTAGAAGAACAAACTGCTCTTACATAAAAATCATAACAAGTTAATGGAGATAGTCCTGTAACTGCAAATGGATTAGTTCCTGCTGAAACAGCTCCTGTTGCAGAAGCAGAAGGTGCTGGAGAACCACATGGTAAAGCAATTACTTCCCAAGCATTAGGTACTGTTGTGTCTGGATTTGCTG